>NZ_JAUBRN010000007.1:0-157484 GCF_036701875.1 Microcoleus sp. MON1_C5
GGAAGAAGGAAGAAGGAAGAAGGAAGAAGGAAGAAGGAAGAAGGAAGAAGGAAGAAGGAAGAAGGAAGAAGGAAGAAGTCCCCTGCCCCCCTTGGGGGGAAGGAAGAAGGAAAAAGGCAAAGGCAATAATACCAAGGGTTTCAGCGATTAAGAACGTCCTAACAGTCTAGAAGGTAACTGTATTGCTAATTCTGGCGATCGGTTCCTTATGCGGAGCTTTGTCCTATGCACATCCAGCATTTTCCTCACCTGATTACTGCTTTTATACTGGGGTCACCTGCGGTATTTGTACTAACATCATTCCCAATTTTTGCTGCACCAATTGATAGATTAGCTGCTCCTGAACCGTTAAAGACCTTGGCAGAAAACCCCTTCGCGCAGGTGAATTCTGTCTCTCAACTCTCGGATGTAAAACCGACTGACTGGGCGTTTCAGGCGCTGCAATCTCTAGTAGAACGCTACGGCTGCATTGTCGGCTATCCGGACGGCACCTACAGAGGAAACCGCGCGCTGACGCGGTACGAATTTGCAGCAGGATTGAATAGCTGTCTCGATCGAGTCAGCGAACTAATTGCCGCCGGAACAACCAACCTGATTACTCGGGAAGATTTAGCGATCGTCCAAAAGCTGCAAGCAGAATTTGCAACTGAATTATCGGTGTTGCGGGGTCGAGTCGATGCTCTCGATGCACGCACAGCAGAACTAGAAGCGAATCAGTTTTCGACTACGACGAAGCTGAATGCGGAAATTATCGTGGTGGTAACAGATACCTCCGGCAACCGTGTTGGGGATTCGCGCGATCGCACCAACACTATTGTTGCCAACCGGGGGCGATTAAATTTTGAAACCAGCTTCACCGGTCGCGATATGCTGAGAACCCGTTTGGAATTCGGCAACTTGGGCAGGATTGCCGACTATACGGGTACAAATATGACGGCCTTGAACTTTGATGGCAATGTCGATAACACAATCACCGTCCCTCACGTATTGTATGTGACCCCGCTGACCTCTAATCTGGCGCTGACCGTCGGCCCGACAGGTGTTGGGTATCCCGATATTACGGATTTGCTGACTCCTCCCACGATCGCCAGCGATAGTCAGGGAATTCCCTCGAAGTTCGGACAATACAATCCCCTCTACCGCCGGGGAGGTGGCGGTGCTGCTGTCAACTGGACGCTCGCCAAAAACCTCACCCTGACTGTGGGCTATGTAGGCGGAAATCCCAATCTCTCGCAGCAAAGTAACGGTTTATTCAACGGTTCGTACAACGCTCTGGTTCAGCTTGCCTACCGGGGCGATCGCGGAGCAATTGGCGTAGCCTATTCTCGTACCTTTGCGCCAAGCGGTAAAGCCGACCTCACAGGCGGTACGGGCAGTTTTCTGGCTGCGCGACCGTTTGGGGACAATATTGCTACATCCAGTGATTCTGTAGGCGTACAAGGATTCTACCGCCTTGCTCCCCGGTTGCAAGTTCACGGCTGGGGCGTTTATACTCGCGCCAATGCAGAAAATTCCGGTGTTAGCAGCGTTTCTGATGGTAGAGGTGGCGTGGTTTTGCTAAATGTTGACGGCGACGATCGCGCCGATATTGTGTATGCAGCGATCGGGATAAGTTTCCCAGATGTGGGAGGTGAAGGCAACCTACCCGGGATTTTGGTGGGTTTGCCAGGTCGCGTGACGAGCAGTAATGTGCGCCGCGAGCGAGATACTTCTTATCACGTTGAAGCCTTCTATCGCTTTCAGGTCAACGACAACATTTCCATCACTCCTGGTGTTTGGGCCGTTGTTAATCCTGAGAATGACAGCCGCAACGACACTCAATGGGTTTGGTTGCTCCGCACTGGCTTTAACTTTTAACCGGAAGATATTTTAGTAACCTAGTCCTGGACGCAAAAACCCAGTTTCTTGACGTAATTGCCTCATTTGAGACGATAATCGCGAGAAACTGGGTTTTTTAGACTGATAGTGCGTCCAGGGCTTCAATTTCATGCCACACAACAAAAAACCCCTGCCATCGCTGGCTGGGGTAGAAAATTATCAGGGTGCATCTACTAATATTTGCAAGTATAGCAGACATTTGTGGGGTGTCACCCTCCAGGGGTGACACCCAACTAAAATTTTAAGTCAGAATAAATTATGATTCAATATGCCAATGATTAACAAAGCTTCTATATCATCTCGTTCTGTCCCAGCCGCTCTAAAATTTAAGATTTAGAATAAATCTGTGCTAGACCTCAAATTAATCCGAGAAAACCCGCAAGCCGTGCAAGAAAGCCTCAACCTGCGCGGAGGTAACTATGAAATCGAGCCGATTTTGCAATTAGACAAACAGCAGCGGGAGTTGGAAGGCAAGCGATCGCAACTGCAAGCCCGCAGCAACGAAATTGCCAAACTCATCGGTCAAAAAAGAAAATCGGGTTTAACCCTCGAATCTCCCGAAGTTCAGGAACTGCAAGCAGAAGGCAACGCAGTCGGCACCGAGTCGAACCAACTGCAAGCACAGGAAAAAGACCTAAAAGCTCAAATAGAAGCTTTATTGCTACCGCTGCCAAACTTACCGAGTCCGTCAACGCCGATCGGCAAAAATGAAGAGGAAAACGTCGAAATCCGGCGCTGGGGAGACGAATACATACCCCAAAATTCTGGTATTTTACCGCACTGGGAAATCGGCGAAAAATTAGGAATTATCAACTTTGAACGGGCAGTAAAAATCGCTCAGCCCCGCTTTGTCAGCTTAATGGGAGCCGGGGCAGCCCTGGAAAGAGCGATTATTCAATTCATGCTCGATCGCCACACAAAAGCCGGTTATGTAGAAGTAATTCCCCCATTTTTAGTTAACACTGAATCCCTCACCGCTACGGGTCAATTACCCAAATTTGCTGAAGAAAGTTTCAAGTGCGACCAAGACGATTTGTGGCTGATTCCTACTTCAGAAGTTCCGGTTGTCAATTTGTACAGAGGTGAAATTTTGACAGCAGAACAGTTGCCAATTTATCACTGTTCTTATACTCCTTGTTTTCGGCGCGAAGCTGGCAGTTACGGCAAAGATACGAGGGGATTAATTCGACTGCACCAATTTAATAAAGTTGAATTGGTAAAACTCGTGCATCCGAGTACCTCCGAGGCAGAGCACGAAAAGTTAGTGCAGGATGCCGAGGGAGTTTTGCAGGCGCTGAAATTGCCTTATCGGGCGATCGCACTGTGTACCGGCGACTTGGGTTTCGCGGCAGCCAAAACCTACGATTTAGAGGTGTGGCTGCCATCTGCGGGCAAATACCGCGAGATTTCCAGTTGTTCCAACGTCGCAGATTTTCAGGCGCGACGGGCGAATATTCGCTTTAAAGAAGCGGGTAAAAAAGGCACTCAATTTGTTCACGCGCTGAACGGTTCCGGTTTAGCTATAGGCCGCACAATGGCGGCTATTTTGGAGAATTACCAGCAGCCAGACGGGACAGTAAAAGTGCCGGAAGTGCTGCAATCTTATTTGGGTCGCGAGACTTTGTAAGCTGTTTGTCGTCACTCGGCGATTGAAACCGCCGAGTTATCTTACAGTTTAACTAATGCTTCCTTGATATCGAGCCCCAAAAATCTATCCAGCGCTAAATACATCCAATAAACAGATAGCTGATTATCACTGCTAGTCTTCTGAAATCCCAAAGCTAGGGACTGTTTTTCGTACATGGGGTGAATCATCAGCGTGTACAAGTCGCAAAGATTCGGAAAATCTGTTTGCATTTCGCCTAAAGTTTTCTGTGCGTCTTCAAGAAAAGCAATTCGGTATTCTGACAAATACTGCGGATCGATCATCCAACTGCGGACAAATACTGACTGGCAATTTATATCTCCTGGTAGCGCCATCTGGAAAGGATCGATATCGGAAATAGAACTTAAATGAAGCCCTTTACTAGGAGCATTAAAAAAATTTACTTCAGATTCGCTAGCTGTGGGATAAAGTAAGTAAAATCCGACTGGATTGAGATTATCTGAGCGGCGCAAAACTCGCATTCCCTTTGAGTATTGATTGGCAAAAAGCCGCAGGATTTTAGCAATTTTGTGGGGGACGGCGTTAGTGTTGCGGTTCATCCAGTTGTAATTAGTGGCTAATAAATTGGCAACGGGAATCGCGTCGCACCGAGGGTTGAAATCATCTAATTGGAGTTGTACAGGCTGTTGAGGTTCGGCGGTCTCTAAAATTTCTGAAACTGGTTGGATTTGAATTGCCGTAGCGTTACCATCAAAGTGTTTTGCGATTAATCCGAGTGCTGCTAATTTATCTAACATCATTCCGGCAGCGCGATCGCTCCCGCGATCGGAATCGCAGTAAAATAGTTCGGCTGCTTCCCGGTGAGTGCACTGCACTTCTGTTGCTGGCACTTCCAGTTTCGCCAGCGGTGGTTTGAGACGGGGCTGGCTTTCCTGAAGCTGTTTCACCGATAAGTAAACCCAAAGCCGGATAAAGCATTCAGCCCTAGTGCGAGTTACGCCTACTCGTTTCATCAACAGCGAAACAGCCGTGCGGCGTTGAGAAGGAGAATACCAAGTATCTAGTTTTGCAATATCCATTTCAGTCGGGAAGCAGCGAAGGAACTCTAGTTACATATTGGCTCAATTACATAAAACTTCACCCCGCTTCAGGTTATTGGTTGCCGCTGTTGCTCAACTTCCCTGATTTCCGGCGACTCTACAAGATAGCTGGTTCTTCCTTGCAAGTTCACTGCTTCACAAAGCACAATCAATTTTAGATATTTTCTGGCTTGATTTAACAAAACAACCAACCCGACTAAATTAGCAACTTTAGAGGTTTACGTCATGTACAGTGCTTATATCAATCGGATTGGAAAATTTTTGCCGGGAGAACCGATTAATAATGATGAGATGGAAGAGGATCTCGGCAAAATTGCCTCGCGCCCTTCGAGAGTCAGTCAGCCAATTATCAACAGCAACGGCATTCAACAGCGCTACTACGCGATCGACAAACAGCAGCAAACACTATATTCTAACAGCCAAATGGCAGCGTTTGCCGTCCGTGACGCGATTTCTCAGTCAAATCTGGAACCAGGGGCGATCGACTTACTGGCCTGCGCCACTACTTTACCAGACTTATTAGTACCGGGATTTGCCAGCACAGTACACGGGGAACTTTCCGAATTATCTCCCCTAGAAATAGTGTCAACTCAAGGAGTTTGCTGTGCCGGAGTTAGTGCTTTAAATTACGCCACCTCTCAAATCGAACTCGGCAAAAAACAAACAGCAATTGCCGTCGCTTCCGAATTTCCCTCGCGCCTGTTCAAAAACACCAAATTTGAAGCAAAGACTTCAGTGCAAGCGGGAAAACCCCTGCCTTTAGATACAGAATTTCTGCGCTGGATGCTCTCCGACGGTGCCGGAGCATTGTTGCTCCAAAACCATCCTAACGCGACAGGAATCAGCTTAAAAATAGAATGGATTGAGCGAATTTCCCACACCAACGCCTATCCTGTTTGTAGGTATTCAGGATTAGCCAACGAAACATCAACTAAAAGCTGGTTGGGTTATTCCTCTTACCTCAATGCAGCCACAGCGGGAGCTTTTGACTGGCGGCAAAATATTCGCTTGCTGGAAAATGTAATCAAATTAGGCGTTGAAGGTTGGCTGCGGTTGATAAAAGCCGGGAGAGTTTGTCCGCAGGAAATCGACTGGCTGCTGTGCCACTATTCGTCTCACTTTTTCCGGGAACAAATTGTAGAACTTCTGGAACAAGCAGGCTGCATGATTCCTGAATAAAAATGGTTTACCAACTTGAACAGTCGGGGAAATACAGGCGGCGCCTCGATTTATTTAATCTTAGAGGGATTATTCAATTCTGACAAGTTGCAGCCTGGACAGACAATCTTTTGTTTCGTGCCGAAAAGCGGCAGCTTTACAACGGCATACAGGATGTTAACTGCTGTGGAAAATACCCATAAACCTATGATTATATCAAATTTATAACTTTCTTGAGGTTTCCGAATCTTCGACTCTCGAAAGCGTTAAAGCGGAACAACCCAACTCTCCGCAAGCTTATTTGTTGCGGCAGTTAGTATGGATTTGGCTTACGTCAGCGATATTACCGGAAATTGCGAGTGGAATCATGTAATTGTCAACCGCCATCCGCTAGCGCCAAACAGTCCGTTTAATGCGGCACCCGACTTGTTTTTGCACGGGATAATTGCGGAATATCTCTATCAGTATTTAGAACTGCCAAAAGAGATGAGCAATGTTTAAAAGTAGGGTGGTACTTATTTAGGCTGCAACCCCTAAGCACTTACGAATATAAGTAGCGCGTCAAATAACTTTTTGCGTAAGTCCTGAAGTTGGAGATAATGGTTAATTTTTCAAGTAAAATTAATAGGAGAACTCAAGCTGCTGCTAGCTGTGCTTGTTCTGCTGCTTTGGGCAAAGTCTGATTTACCACAATCCACTTGCCTGTAATTGGGTCGCGGTAAGTAATAAACGGATTAGATTTTAAAGGTTGACTGCAAGGTTTAGCGGCCATTTCTACACACTCTCCATAAATGGTATTGAATAACTACTACAACACCATACTTTAAATAATCGGCTGTTTTGCCTAAAATTCAGGTGATTTATACCTCAACAATAGGTGATATTTTAGGTATGTTTTGGTGACATATAGCACGGCCTAATGTGATTTAAAACTGCGTTGGCAGTGAGCAGTATCACCAAAAACCTTCCGTAAAAAAAATCTGCCTTCTGGCTTTTACCTTCTACCTTCAAGAGGGCGACTATTTTTAGTGTAGATCTGATATTATTAAGTAAGGTAAAGACGTTTATCAGAGATCCCCTCACAAACTTATGGTGCTATTTGGATTTGGCAAAAAGTCGAGCCTGCCCTCTCCCCAAGAGGCCTTGCCGGGACGGGCAGAGTCGATGTCGGTACCGGCAACTCACTTTGTTAACGGCAATCCGCTCAAACCTCCCTTTCCAAACGGCATGGAGACTGCCTTGTTTGGCCTGGGCTGTTTTTGGGGAGCAGAACGCAAATTTTGGCAACAAAATGGAGTTTTTTCGACGGCTGTTGGCTACGCGGCCGGGATTACTCCGAATCCTACTTACAACGAAGTTTGCAGCGGGATGACGGGACATAATGAAGTAGTTCTGGTTGTGTTCGATCCCAAAGTAATTAGTTACGAAACGCTGCTCAAAGTTTTTTGGGAAAGTCACAATCCTACTCAAGGAATGCGTCAGGGTAATGATTCGGGTACTCAGTACCGATCGGGAATTTACACGTATTCAGCTAGCCAAAAGCAGCTAGCTGAAGCTTCGCGCGATGCTTACCAGCAGGCTCTGACGGCGGCCGGTTACGGCAAGATTACCACTGAGATTATTGATGCTCCTGAGTTTTATTACGCAGAAAGCTATCACCAGCAGTATCTTGCTAAAAACCCGAACGGTTATTGCGGCTTGGGCGGAACTAAGGTTTGTTTGCCTGCTATGTCTCAGGCTTAAAAATTGACCCAGCTTATGGATAGGGACACATAGTTCAGGAAAAAACATTGTTGTGTCCCTACACAAAAAATCGGGACACAACAATGTTTTGTCCCTACGAAATATCTGGTGGGGCGGGCTAGAAGCCCGCCACAAAAAGCAGAAGATGTTAGTAATTGAACATAGGTAATAAATGCTGACTGCTGTTGTAATTATCAATCTACTAATATCTGGGGTCTGCTTTTATATAGCTGCGAAGGTGTGGAAAATCAGGCGGACGATCGCACGTTTGGAAATTCGGATCGCAGGAATGGAACGCCGCAGCAGCAATGTCCTCAGCAAATCGCCGGATTTCCTTGGTAAAAGGCAGCAAGGTACCCGCCAACTGCGACGGCGCTATCAACAACTGGAATTGCAACTGCAACAGGTTCAGCAACTTTTGGGATTGCTGGGTTTCGGACGGATGCTTTGGTCCAGGCGCAATCGACGTTTGAGGTAAGCTATCCTAAAACTGCCGCCCCTGCTGACTCCGTAGGATTGTCCACCATATTTCTACCTTTGCAAAGGGCCGCGATCGGGCAAACTTGCCTAAAATTGGTGTATGGAGAGAAGTTATAAAAATGTCAACTAAACGTTCAGGATTATTTATTGGCGGTTTGCTTGTGGGTTCTGCGATCGGGGCCGTGACTGGGTTGCTGATAGCACCGCGACCGGGCAAGGAGACGCGACAGATATTGAAAAAATCGGCCGATGCTTTGCCCGAGTTGGCGGAAGATTTATCGACTAGCGTGCAGTTGCAGGCCGATCGACTTTCAGAAACTGCAATCCGAAATTGGGACGAAACTTTGATTAGACTCAAAGAGGCGATCGCGGCCGGTTTGGAAGCGACTCAGCGGGAACGCCAAACACTTTCGGAAGCTGAAGCCGAAGTGAGTCCCCCGTCGCGCCCTCCCATCCGCTAAATGACATGAAATCCCAAACCCCCAATCCCAGATTCAAGTGAGCGATCCCATATTTTGGCTAGGACTTTCGATTTTGCTAGTGGCAGTTAGCCTGACTGCTGTTTTAGTGACTTTAATACCTGCGGTGCAAGCGCTGGCCAGGGCGGCCCGCAGCGTGGAAAAGCTCGCTGACACGCTTTCTCGCGAATTTCCGCCCACTTTGGAGGCGATTCGGTTGACGGGGCTGGAAATTAGCGAGTTGACGGATGATGTCAGCGAGGGAGTACAAAGTGCGGGCGAGGTTGTCAAACAGGTCGATCAAAGTATTGGTAGCGCCAAAAAGCAGGCGCAAAAGGTGCAGGTAACTACTCGCAGCGTGGTGAGTGGGATTAAGGCTGCTTGGAAAACTTTAACTCGGAAGCCGCCGATTTCTGGGACAAATCGCCGGTCAACAGATAGATTGTCGCCGAGTCAAAGAAGTGCGCTTTCGCTAAGGGATTCGGGTTTGGAGGATAGGTATTCTGGGGTTTACGGTGCGGGTGGGAGTAATGGGGAATCGCCCCGGTTGAGGGGTAGCGAGGGTTCGGGTTTGCCAGGGGATGCGGAAGATTTTGAGGAAGTGTCGAAGGATTCTTGATTCCACCCAATTCCCGATCATCCCTCAACAGCACACCTATCCCACCAGCAAGGATTCTTATCAATAAAATCCATCAAAGCATCATACTTAGGCGAATCCTTTTGTTCCACATATTCCAAAGCCCCCCAACTTCCCCACTTACTAAATGAACTCACATCCACAAAGTGCATGAAGAGACTACCTCCAGCTTGTTTCCAACTATTCAGTAATTGGGTGTAGATCTCATACATTTCTGGACGCCTATTTAATTCCATAAAAAACTTGGTCAGTTTTTCGTTATTCTCCACTCCTTCAATACCTACAATATGTTGGCCGCCCTCGTAAACAAATAACTTGAGACCTTTTTTTTGAGCCACATCTAAGTAATACCTAAAGTCCTTCTCCACATCGGGCAAACTATCATTGGATCCCGGGATTAACCCGCCCTCTCTTAATTGCTTAAAAGCTTTGCCAAACCCGCCATCGGCGTCATTCAACCAAGATTCTACTGTGCTGACACTTTCTTTCCCGCCCAAGTTGCCACTAAAATATCCCGCTATAGCATAGGCATCTATGCCGTGTTGATAACAAGGTTTATTGCCCTCAGCTACCCAATAGGGACAATCTAAAGCATAATTTCCTAACTCTCTCCAAGCTCTTTGAGTTCCTAACACGCAGACAACTCGATTGTTTTGATCCCCAAAGACGCCTTTCCATATATCGCACATTTGAGCACTACGCATTCCGTGCCATTGCATAAAAGCATCGCCTTTATCTCCCCACCTCGCTTTACCTTGTTTCAAAGCATAAGTCGCTTGGGGGAATGACCAATTCCAAACCTCATTAGAATACTCTACATTAACTTTCAGCTTGGGATCTAAACTATCTTTGACCATTTTAGCAAAGTTGGTCATATATTCATCCGTCGCCTGATGCGGCATATTAAACCAGGGTTCTGCTTGGACTTTGTTAGATAAATTCACCATAACTTCTATGGGAACATTTCCTCGGTAAGAATAGGATACACTCTCTGGTTTAGGTCGGTTTGACCAGTCTTTTTGTTCTGAACCATTTGTCCCCATCCAGTCCATAAAACGCAAGACTCTAAATTTTTTAATTTTGTCTATAAACAGCGGATTAAATATTTCACCACTTTGATAAAGCTGTTCATCTTGGGAGCGAACAACTTTAATATTGCGGATATAGTTCCCTGTTTTCTTGGGATCGGTAGCAGTAATTATAATCATGATGCCTCCGCCTTGTGTGGCATCTACATTAATGATATCCCTCCCGGGTTTCGACGCAGCCTCATCTTTTTTGGAATCAAAGCTATATTCGATCGCACCTTCACCCTCATAACTAACAATATATTGCCCTGAAGGATAGCGATTGGGGATTTCCCTAAGTAATAGGGTACTTACCCTAGTATATTTAGGAGCTTCTTCGGGAGATGGGAGAGATTTCACCCACCCATTTTCATCAAGATTTAAAAGATTATACTCCTCTGTATCCCATTCACCGTTACAGTTTGGTTGTCCGCTGACGCATTGAGTTATCCATTGTCTAGAAGATTTGAAAGCATCTAAAAAGGGTAATTGTGTGGAGTAGTCAGCAATACCATTAAGCCCAACTCCTAAAGAAGAGCGAGAATTTGACGTATTTTGTACATCTGCACGCACAGCTACTTTGTTATCTACTTGCCGTGCTGCTGTGGGAGCAATATTAGTGGTTAAAGCCCAACATCCGGGAATGAAAATGACAAAAATTAATAAACCCAGCACAAAGCCCAGAGCTTTATTTTTTGATAGGATACTTAATCGAGACATAAATTTGACTAATTTGAGTGTTTTAGGTAAAATCGAAGCGGGTGAGGCAGTTTTAATTTTGATATTTTATCAAAAACTTCCTTCTCAAACTATCAGCTATAAGATTATTAACATTTTTGCCTCTCAGTGAGGGGCGAGATCCCTTTCTGTCCCCAAGTGCGATCGCCCATCTAACCGTCTTTATCCAAATCTTCTGTTTTTGGAGCTTCTGAAGTTGAGGGAAATTCTAGTCGAATATTAATATCAATTGATACTGTACTTTCTTTAAAACCTATATTAACTATTTTTACTAATGCTTCTGTAGGTACAGAATTATTTATTTTAAATTCAGGAGAAGACTGAGTTTTATATCCGGCTTCCTGTAGCCGATCGCAAATATTGCGCCAATTTCCTACAGGTTCGTTAGGTACATGTGCGAGTTTTTTAACATATTGGTATAAAGTCTTACACAGATAAACCTCTGCACTTTTCGGAGTCTGAAACATTTTTTTAGCTATTTCGGCGGGACTGCAACCGGAAAGTAGTCCTCGGAGATAAAGCTTTTCAGTTTCTGTAAGTCCCCTTCGCGATCGGGGAGAGATTTGCCGTTTAGCTTCTGCAAAAGCTTGGTACAGCCTTTCTAAGTCCCAGTGTTTGGCGGCTTCGGCAAATAAGTCTTCTTTTGATGCCATTGTCGGGCGTGGTGAGATGTGGCTAACGATAGCATAACCGAAATTGCTAGCGTTTGTTAGTTGTGTGCTAGCTTTACTTACTGTATTGTTATATACATCAAACATAGTTGAGTTTGTTGGGGCGGTGGGACGCCGAGTCGGAATACTGAGATTCAACAATGGGCGCGATCGTTTTTGACAAGAAATCATTTATTTAATACAAGCAAACACGCGGTAAGTCTCTGTACTTGTCCCGGTTCAACACGAGGAAATAACGTGTCTAATTTTTTTACGCCGGATTTTAATAACTAATTTCCGCTTGTTTGTCGCTGTTGCTTGTAGTTATAATCTTCATCGTAGTCAATAGTACCGAGCAATTCCAATATTTTTAGTTGCTTGCGACGTTGAATGTACTCGCATAAAGCCGCTTCAATTAATGTATTAGGTGTTGGATGATTACTCAAATCAAGGGCTTCTTGAAGAAGAGTTTTGTCAATTTCGAGCGTAGTTACCATGTATTTTCCTCATGCAAGTAGGGTATGACGCAATTGTCACCGAACAATGCTGTATTTTTAGTGTCACACTGAAAATATATCAATGGGCGATCGCATCTGAACTCAGAACTTCCGGCGTGACTCGTCGCCAAGTTTCTCCCCAAAGAAAGAAATCCTGATTCGGCGTAATGCACCAACTTCCATGTATAATTGCCATATTGATTAGATTGTGATGGAAAAAAATATTGGGTTTTCTTGCGTTAACCCAACGGACGAGAAAAGACTGAAAAAATGGCCTTAGTGGTAAACCACTAACATCAAGCCTTAAATAACTTTACTGGAAATATACCTCAAAAAATATGAAAGCATCAGAAACTAAACTACAAAAAATCCTAGAAGGAACCCAACAATATCTTGTTCCGCTATTTCAACGTCCTTATAGCTGGGAAAAACAACAATGGGAAAACTTATGGAATGATCTGATAGACTTGACAGAACAGGAAACTATAACACCTCATTTTATGGGTTCTATTGTCACATTACAAACTATTTCTGTACCTGAAGGAGTATCTAAATATTTATTGATTGATGGTCAACAAAGACTAACAACTATTTTAATTTTATTGGCTGTTGTACGCGATCGCGCCAAACAACAAAAAGAAACAAATAAACTAGCAGAACAAATTAATAATACTATTCTAATTAATCCTTATGAAACAGGTTTAGAACTATATAAACTACAACCTACTCAAGCAGATCGCTGGAGTTTTCATCATATTATCGATCATGGTTCTCCTAATTCTGAAACCTCTTTAATTAATGAGTGTTATCGCTTTTTTGACAAAAAAATAAGTCAGAAAAACATTGAATTGAGCTTGATTAAAACAGCCATTATTAGCGGTTTTTCCTTGGTTAGTATTCTTTTAGACAAAGACGAAAATCCGCACTTAGTTTTTGAAAGTTTAAATGCTAAAGGAAAACCATTAAGTCAAGCTGACTTAATTAGAAACTACTTTTTTATGAAGATTAATGAAGAAGAACAGCAGAAAAATTATGCCAAATATTGGGAACCGATGCAAGCTGCTTTAGGTGATAATTTGACTGAGTTTATTCGTCATTATTTAATGAAATATGGTCGGGAAGTTAAAAACGACCAAGTTTATTTGACATTAAAGGATAGGGTTAATGTCAAAAATGCTTTAGAATCTTTAGAAGATTTAGCTAAATTTGCTGATTACTACAATAAACTAATTAATCCTAGTCAGGAAACCAATAAATCTATTAATAGTTTGCTGATGCGGATCAAACGACTAGAATTAACTACAGTCTATCCATTTCTACTCAATTGTTATGATGATTACAGCGAAGGTAAATTTTCAATTGATGAATTTGTCGAAGTCTTAAAGATTCTTGAAAATTTTATTATTCGGCGTTTTGTTTGTAACCTTCCCACTAACTCCCTAAACAAAATGTTTCCTTCTCTATACAGTCAAATCAAACAAAAAATAGATCAAAATTTTATGGTGGGATTAAAGGAAACTCTTAGTAGCAAAAACTATCCCAAGGACGAGAAGTTTAAATCAATGTTAAAAGAAGTAGAACTTTATGGTGTTAAGAAGTCAGAAAAGGCTAGACTAATTTTAGAATCAATCGAACAATCATTCGGTCATAAAGAAGGGGTATCTTTCAATAATCTTTCAATTGAACATATTATGCCCCAAAAGCTAAATAAAGATTGGGAAAAATCTTTAGGGGAAGATTGGGAAATAACTCACGAACTTTTATTACATACGCTGGGAAATTTAACTTTAACAGGATATAATCCCGAACTTTCTAATCATCCTTTTCCCAAAAAGCGGGAGATTTTACTAGAAAGTCATCTGGAATTAAATCAGTATTTTCAAGAAAAAACAACCTGGAATAGAGAAGATATTGAACAGCGATCGGAAGATTTAGCCGAAATTGGCCTGAAAATATGGCCCTACTTTGGGGAAGGATCGGGACAAGAAAAAGTTGAGGGTATAGTTAGGGGAACAAAACCGAAAGTTTTGTTTGTAAATAGCAAAAAATATACTGTTAAAACCTGGCGTGATGTGTTGGAAACTACCCTAAATATTGTTGCTGATTTAGATGAAGATAAGTTTCAGGAACTTGTTCAAGATTATCCTCGTTTTGTGAATTGGAATGATCAAAATTTAAGATCTTCCAGACAACTAGAAAACGGGGCATTTATTGAAGTTAATTTATCTGCTGAAGATATTAATTCATTTTGTTTAAAAGTTATTGAAAGAGTAGGATTAAGTTCCGAAGATTGGCAAGTTGAAACGTTTCTGCGATAATTGGTTCGCCTTGCAAGATTTCAGGGTGACGTGTGACATAACGCGAAACAGATTGTGTAGTCATCGGAGATTAACAGGACAGATCCATCTTTATTATAGCTTAAGCTAAAACTCGGTAAAAGATTCAGGCCGGTGGTCATCCCAAGTACCAAAGTGGGCCCCTATCCCATCCTAAATCTCACGCGGGCGAGATCCCTTTCATTCCAAAAGTGCGATCTGCCTTATTGTCCGAAAGTGCGATCGCTCTTATTTAAAGAATGTTAATATCGAAGCATGGATAGTGTGTACAGACTGCAAGGCGTTGAGTTTGAATGGGACACAAACAAATTTCAGATTAACCTAGAAAAGCATGGCGTTAGCTTTGAAGAAGCCGCAGAAGTTTTCTTCGATCCATTCTATCAGGAGGGAGATGCAACGGCTAATGACGAACAGCGTAACTTTATCCTGGGTTAGTCCCGCACTCAACGCCTATTACTGGTTGTTTATGTAGAACGCAGCTTCCGAATACGCATCATTTCAGCCCGTCCTGCTACCCGCACTGAAAGGAAATTATATGAACAATTCTGAAGAAGAAATAAAATTGCAATTGCGACCTCGTACAGCGGAAATAGTCTCGCTAAACATTCCAATAGATACTTTAGCATCACTTGAGAAAATAGCGGCAAATCGAGATATGTCTGTAGAAGCATTGCTTAAGTTTTATATAGGGCAAGGTTTACGGGAAGACTTAGCTAAAGTTTTTTCAGAACGCTTGCTAGACAAAACTGCTCAAGTTTTGGCTAGACACCTTGAGTCAGCCGAAGAAATATCAACTATTATTCGAGAAATTCAAGCTGAAACTGCACGTTAAATGATGGCGCGATTTAAGTACAAAACTAAAAGGCGATAGCCCTTATTTTCCGAAAGTGCGTGAAGCGCAGCTATCCCGTAGGGAATCGCCCTTATCTAACTTCTATTCCCCTCACGTTACTAAGCAACTGCAAGTTCATATTGCAGAACTAAAATTTCATCAGCTTTTAACATAGCTATAGCATATTCAATCCCTTGACTATCAGCAAACTCCACTAAATACTGACATTCCTTTCCCGTATCATACACTTCAACAATAGTTCCCACAAGTCCAACTGGCAAACTAGAAATAGATGCGTATTCTGGTTCCACTAGCGCTAATCGCGTATTTGAAATCGGCTTGAGAATCGCAACAGAATCCAAAACTCTAAAGTGTTTGATCATAGTTTAAGAAAAGCTGAAATCCCACAACGGTTAGAATTAGTTGAAGTCATTTCCCAGAAGTACCTTCTCAAGGTTTTTAGGGGCAGGTTTAGTTAGGATATACCCAATCGCAGCCAGTTTACCCCTTTCACGCACCCGCCCTCCCCACACTAGGATTTATACCTTACTTAGGCCTTAAATTCGCGCTGCTAAACTCAGAAGCCACAATCATCGACCCAATCCCCGCATCTGTAAATATTTCTTGCAGCAAAGCATGAGGAATTCTACCGTCAATAATGTGAGCACCATTCACACCCTGGGCCAAACTCCGCACACAACAATTAACTTTCGGAATCATCCCCCCAGACACAACTCCCGACTCAACCAACTGTCTCGCTTCCTGAATATCTAACTTAGCAATCAGACTCTCTGGCTTGTGATAATCCTCCAAAATTCCCGCGGTATCAGTCATCAAAATCAACTTTTCCGCTCCCAAACCAGCCGCAATTTCTCCAGCCACCGTGTCAGCATTAATGTTGTAAGATTGACCTTTTTCATCCGCCGCCACGCTCGACACCACCGGAATATAACCGCTGTTCACCAAAGACTCCAAAATCTGGATTTTCACGCCGCTGACTTCACCCACAAACCCAATTCCTTCCCGGCCATCTGGACGAGCTTGAATCAGATTGGCATCCTTGCCACACAATCCCACTGCTTTGCCGCCAGCTTGGTTGATTAACGAAACAATTTCCTTATTTACTTTCCCCACCAAAACCATTTCTACAACTTCCATTGTCGCCGCATCAGTCACTCTCAAACCATCCTTGAATTGCGGCTCAATTCCTAATTTTTCCAGCCAAATATTAATTTCCGGGCCGCCGCCGTGAACCACAACCGGACGCATCCCCACGCAAGCTAGCAGCACAATATCCCGAACCACCTTGTCTTTGAGATTGCTATCTTTCATCGCCGCACCGCCATATTTGACGACTATGGTGCGACCGGCAAAGTGTTGAATGTAAGGCAGTGCTTCGGACAGCACCTCTACTCGATTAGTGTCCGAATTCCTAACAAAATCGCTTTGTTTGAGCATGGGTAAATTACAAAAGACTAAAAACTCAATTTTAAACTTTAATGGCTAAAGCACATATCAACAGCCTCAAAAATCACTTTTTCCCTGAATTTTATCGACGCGCAGGCTCGATCGATCGCCCTTATTGAACCCAATACTCAAAAAATTAATAGGTTTTTTTAATAACCTTATTTAAAATAATGTATTATAACTTATACATTTTTTGCTAAAGTCAAGAAATGTATAACTCCCTTGATTTACTTAACGTTTTATGTTAAATGCTGTCGCCCAAAACTCCGAAAACCTTCAGTACAAGCTACCCTCAGAGGCTGACTCGTCCCCCCGGATGACGGTATTTTGCGATTTAGACGGGCCCATAGTCGATGTGTCCGATCGCTACTATGCCACATATCAACAAGGATTAGCCGATACTCAAGCAGCTTATCTCGATCGGGGAATCAACCTCAACCTTCAACTACTCAGCAAACAGCAGTTTTGGCAAATGAAACAAAACCGAGTGCCCGATGCTGAAATAGCCAAAAGTTCCGGCTTGTCGGGAGAAGAAATTCACGTTTTTCTCGGATGCGTGAGTCGGATTGTCAATCAGCCAGACTTGTTGCACTTAGATCGCATCCAGCCGGGAGTGCAATGGGCGATCGGACTTCTGCACTCCCGCGGCGTGCGGCTGATTTTAGTCACCCTGCGGCCGAGAAATCAAGCCGTTCAACTGTTACAAAATTACGGTTTAGCCAGACTGTTTACCAGCATTCGCGGAACTCAGATGGCGGATGCCGCCTATCACAACTATACAGCCTTAAAAACTGAATTGTTGGCTGAAGTTGCAGAAGAATTTGAGTCATCGCTGGGTTCGGCTTGGATGATCGGAGATACAGAAGCAGACATCCTCGCAGGAAAAGCATTGGGAATACCTACAATTGCCGTTACCTGCGGAATTCGCAGCCGCTATCAACTCCAAAAGCACCAGCCTAATTTCATTCTCAGCAACTTGATTATTGCCGTTAATCACTTATTAGGTTCCGGCCAACAAGTAATAGTAGAATGACTACAGTTAACAGTAATTAGTTAACAGTTAACTGTTGACTGTTAACTGTTGACTAAGGACTAAGGACTAATGACTAAGGACTAATGACTGATGACTAATGGCTGACTAAGGCTTTTCTACATTCCTGGTCATTTCCCACAAGCGATTGAGCGGAAAATAAATCACCGGAGCCCAAAGACTGCTAAGAATAGCAGAACACAAAGCCACTCGCTGGTGATAGCTCCAAATTTCCAGTAAAGCCCGATCGCCCATAGTAAAAAATTGCAGCCCCATCACCGTTTCCGCTACCACCGCCATCCCAAACACAATTAGCGCCATCGGGATCGGATCTCTCTCAACAATATCTACCGGAATCGACCAGGTTTTTTGCAAAACAACTGTTAAGACTCCTACAACAACTAGACTGACAGCATGGGTGGGATGAGGAGCCGTCATCGCATCTTGAAGAAACCCCAAAACCAAGCCCATGCTAGCAGCTCCCCAAACTGTACGTTTCCGCTTAATACTCCAAGCTACCAACCAAATTAACAGCCAGTTCGGTCCAATTCCCAGCAATTCCATTCCCGGCATCCGAGTCGGCAATATCAGTATGCACAGCATCACAGATAGAAATGTAACTGCGAAGTTGAGAAATTGGCGCAATCGCGAAGACATCCGAGATAAAGCTTTCATTGTTGCTGTGCTCCCTCAGATGCTGCTGAAGATTGACTCGGCGAATCCTGTGGTTCGGCTTGCTTAGAGTGGGGGTAAACCACCGCCCACTCCAGAGCATTCATTGGTGCAGAGAACTCAACAACAGCTTCTGGAGCCGGAGTTTTATTCATATCCACCGAAACCACTTTTCCCACCGGCAAACCAGGAGGGAACAACTGACTGTAAGAAGAAGTTGAAACCACATCCCCAGGCTTGACATTGGGAACATTCTCAAAAAACTCCATCACAGCCTTATTTCCGCCTTTCCCGCGCATAAAACCCATGTGGCGACTGCGGGTAATTCCCACACCCAATTGACTCGTAGCGTCGCTGACTAACAGCACCAAGCTAGTATTAGGAGTAACGCTGACAACCCGGCCTACCAAACCGCCAGGGCCCATCACAGTAAAATCTGTTTTGATGCCATCGTTACTGCCGCGCCCCAAGGTTACTTGCTGCCACCAGTGGTCCGCGCTGCGACCGACAATAGGAGCTACAATTCCTTGAGGTTTCTTACCCGAAACGTAACCTAAAAGCTCTTTTAGCTTCTGATTTTGATTTTCTAATTCTAATAGCTGCGCTTGCAATTCTTGAGTGCGCGCCGAGATGAGTTCCTCTTGCCCAGAGCCGTTGGCGTGAAACGGACGAGTCACCCAATTGTAAACTTCAAATACTGCCGCACCTTGTGTTTGCCGAACTCCCCAAGCGGCAGTTACAGCTAAACCTAGAAGAGCAATTTGCAGCCGCAGATCCCACCACTTTCGGAATGTATTTTTTAGCATAATTTCACTAATCTAAAATTGTTAAGTCAGGATTTTAGATTTGAGATTGCAGCCGTATTTCTAAATCCACAATCCCAAATTTGTTAACTACATATTACGCGACGACTGCCCGCTGAAAACCCGTTCCAACTGTTTGTTTTCCAATACCCTACCAGTTCCCAAAACCACGCAGCACAGCGGATCGGCTGCCACGTGAGTGACAATTCCTGTTTCGTGACTGATCAGAGTATCTAAACCTTTCATCAGCGCGCCACCACCAGCCAGCATAATTCCCCTGTCAATAATATCTGCTGCTAATTCCGGGGGGGTGCGTTCCAAAGTACGCTTGACAGCTTCCACAATTACTGAAAGCGGTTCCGACATACTTTCGCGAATTTCTGGGCCTTTGATAGTAACAGTTCGCGGCAAACCAGACAGTAAGTGCAAGCCCCGCACTTCCATCATTACATCGTCATCCTCTGGAGTTGGATATGCAGAACCCACCTGAATCTTAATTTCTTCAGCAGTGCGTTCGCCGATGACCAAATTGTGAACTTTTTTCATGTATTGGACGATCGCCTCATTGAGTTCGTCGCCGGCTACCCGCACAGACTCACTGATCACCGTACCTTGCAAACTCAAAACCGCAACTTCCGTCGTACCTCCGCCTATATCTATAATCATATTGCCAGTCGCCTCAGCAACAGGCAGTCCAGCCCCGATCGCCGCAGCGATGGGTTCATCAATTAACCGTACTTCTCTAGCACCGGCCTGAGTCGCCGCCTCAATGACAGCACGCCTCTCTACTCCGGTGACACCGCTGGGGATGCCAATAATTATCCGCGGCGAAACTAAGCTTCGGCCTTCGTGAACTCTGCGGATAAAAGTCTTGAGCATCAGTTCCGCCGTATCGAAGTCTGCAATTACCCCGTCGCGAAGCGGGCGCAGTGCTATGACATTCCCTGGCGTGCGCCCGAGCATTTTTTTGGCTTCTTCTCCAACAGCCAGCGGTATTTTTAAATCTTGGTCGATCGCCACTACAGAAGGTTCCTGCAGAACAATACCTTTGCCCGATACATAAACGAGCGTGTTAGCAGTACCGAGGTCGATACCCATATCTCTAGATAACGAAAATCGATTGAGAAGACCCACTGATTCGTACCCCCCCCAAAAACTAAAATACTATTGTGTGCAATAATGTTGTTACAAAAGTGTAACCGAGGTGGATTCTATTACGTTTTTCATCCTGAGTCTAGTCAGAAATGTACATTGTCGAGCTCAGGTTGAGCGCAGACTTGCCAATCATCCACTATCAATATGTTCTGCTAACTGGGTGTACAATCAGGATGAAGCCTCACAAGCGTTGTTCCAAGTTCAGTTTGGAGGCTAATGCGCGTGTGGACTGTTTAACTACATCACCGATCGACCACATTCCCAAAAAAGTTTATGAGTCTTAATGTTGTGACTTTAGTAGGCCGCGTCGGCGGCGACCCGGACGTTAAGTATTTTGAGTCGGGTACAGTTAAGTGTAGTTTGACGCTGGCAGTGAATCGCAGAACCAAGAACAGCGATCAACCAGACTGGTTCAATCTGGAAATCTGGGGCAAAACAGCGCAGATTGCGGCTGACTACGTTCGCAAAGGCTCTCTAATTGGCGTAACAGGCTCTTTGAAGTTCGATCGCTGGCAAGACCGCAATACGGGTTCAAATCGCTCGAAGCCGGTAATTAAAGTAGACCATTTAGATTTGCTGGGTTCCAAACGCGACAACGAGTCCGGTATGTCGCAACACAACAGCGAATTCTAGCGTTTGGGGAATTTGGGAATTAATATTTGTGAATTGGGTGGGTGCTCGTGACTCCAGAAAAGTTAGAAATTGTTCAAACTGAGTACCAAGCTGGGCAAGTAGCTTTTGAGAGTGGCCGGTATGCTCAAGCTGTGCAGAGTTTAGAAACAGCTACCGGTTTAGTCGATCGAAATTCCCGGTTGGGCGGTGAGGTGCAGATGTGGTTAGTGACAGCCTACGAAGCCTCTGGCAATACAGAAAGGGCGATCGAGCTTTGCCGTGCGCTCACCCGCCATCCCCGCCAAGAAACTCGCCAGCAAGCAAAGCGCTTGCTGTTCATTCTCGAAGCTCCCAAACTCACTATCCCTCCTGAATGGATGGTGAAAATCCCTGATTTGGCAGCTTTAGATGAAAATCAATCAATCAGTTTTCAAGCTAATCCAAACGCTGATATCAAGTACGCTAAACCCAAGCCAGTCGTACCAGAGCCTGTAGATTTGAGTCAGGTTAATACGAAAGATAATAGGTTTATCTGGGTGGCGTTAATTGCGATCGGGCTAATTTTAGGCGGATTATTTATTAGTTATTAATCATTTTTTCATTCGCACCAACTCTATCTCTAGGGTGCGCCTCGGCGCACCTCACCCCTACTGAGAGAAGTTAAGCAATGCCTTTTAGCAATTATAAAAGTATCAGCGCGGTCGCCAAAGAATTCCAAATTAATTACCGACGGGATAATTTCAGTGTCGAAACAGAATTTGCAGTCAGCGAGGTTTTTCGGAATGAATTAGAATTGATTTTCAATGACGGAGTATTTGACAACTCGGAAATCGCCATTTGTGAAAATATAATTTATCCTGTATTAAAAGAAGTTTGGAAAAATTATCGCAGTAATTTTCTCCTCTGGAGTCACCAAACCTTAGTCTATAATGAGAATCTGTCAGGAATTCCAGATTATATATTGGCGAAGCGCTCCCCCCTCGGCACAGTAGTTTTTGACAAGCCCTATTTCATATTAGTTGAAGCCAAGAAAGAGAGCGCATTTGATGAAGAATGGGGACAGTGTTGGGCAGAAATGATCGCCGTGCAGCGACTTAACAATGAACCCGAACAAACTATCTTTGGTATTGTTTCTAATGGGGCAATTTGGCAGTTTGGCAAGCTCACATTAGAAATGTTTACTCAAAATAAATTTTTATATACAATTCAGGACTTAGAGCGACTGTTTGCAGCCGTTAACTATGTTTTTAAACAGTGTGAATTACAATTATAGGAGAAGGAAGAAGTAAGAAACGACACTGATTTTGACACGGATACACGGATTAATTATCGAGCATGAGGCAGGAGTCAGATGTTGAATAGCGATAATTGCTAAAATAAAAAAAAGACAAAACCAGAAAGGCGATTATTGTGAGCGATTCAACCGTAGACCAGATTTTGAAATTGGCCTCTCAGCGCGCCGATGCGGCTGAGGTATACTACCTGTCGAGTCAAGACACCCCCATCGAATTTGAAAACAATCGCCTCAAATCCCTACAAACCAAAGCACTGCAAGGCGTAGCACTCCGGCTGATTTACCAAGGCAAAATCGGTTTTGCTAGTTCTACAGATTTAACGCGGATAGAGGATTTAGTAGATGCAGCGATTCAAACAGCCGAAATCGGCGACCCCGCAGAATTTGAACTCGCCTCCAACTTCCACCTAAAAGGCCCGGAAACCACCTACACTCCCCCCACAACTCAAGAATTAGTCGAAAACGGCAAAAACCTGATCGAACAAGTTCACGCCTACAATCCCGATATTATGGTAGATGTCGGCTTTCACGTCCGCAGCGGCAAAGTGAAAATTGCCACCACGCAAGACCTGTATGCCGAAAGAAGCAGCCAAATAGTCAGCGGCTCGATCTCGGGAAATTTGGTCAAGGGAGAAGACTTTATGCAAGCATACAGTTACGACGTTGCGCGCGATCGTCCCCTGGACACCAACAGCATCCTCGAATCACTCCTCGAAAAATACCGCCTCGCCGAACATTCAGCCACCATCACCAGCGGTTCCTACCCAGTATTATTTACCCCCAGAGCCGCCGCTAGCACCCTCGGCGGCCTCTTTGATACCATCCTTTCAGGTCAAGCAGTAGTTCAAAAAGCCTCTCCCCTAGCGGACAAAATCGGCGAAACCTTATTTGACGAACGCTTTACCTTTTTTGAAGACCCCACTTTAGGCCCTTCTGCTTGTCCCTTTGACGACGAAGGTACACCCACCACCCGCAAAATCTTGATAGACAAAGGTACTGTCACCGGATTTTATTGGGATCGCAGGTGGGCAGCTCGCGCCGGTGTACAATCAACCGGCAACGGTTTTCGTGGCGGATTGTCTCGCCCAGGCCCTGATTTGACTAACTTTTGCATTTCCCCCGGAAATACCGCCACTCAAGACTTGATTGCTAGCATGGACGAAGGTCTAATAGTAGAGCAGGTTTTAGGTGCCGGTCAGTCCAATCAGTTAGCTGGCGAATTTTCTGTCAATTTGGACTTAGGCTATAAAGTAGAAAAAGGCAAAATTGTGGGTCGCGTCAAGAATACAATGGTGGCAGGCAGCATTTTTGAAGCGTTTAAAAATTTGGCAGATTTGAGTAGCGAAGCCGAATGGGTAGGCGGTGCAGCCTATTTGCCGAGTATGCTGTTTCAACAGTTGGGTGTAGCTTCGAGGCAATAAGTTCAGTGCGGTTAATTCCAGGTGACGCTGATACTGTTGCTAGAAAAATCTTAGCACTCACATCAAAAAAACCCGGTTTCTGCCACAAAGCATCTGTGAAACTGCCCTTCGCTAGCCCATAAACCGCGTTTATGGTATGCAGTTCGCAAGTCCAGACGTGGAAATAAAAAGACATAAATACTGCCGCAAATTCAACGCTTTGCTAATTCATGCAAATAGGGAAAAACAGGGAAAAAGGTACAATGAAAGAGCAAAATGTCAAGGATGGAACTCGGAAGAAGAAAAAGCACTTTTTCTTTCTTTTACCTTTGGTTTTTTGCCTTTTAACTCTAGTGACTGGATGCGTTCAGTACGATGTCGGGGTTAACTTTGAGAGTCAAACTCGTGGCGAAATCGTGCAGCACATTAAACTGGGGGAAAGGTTGACGAGCTTCAGCAGCGAAACTGTTGCAGAATGGTTGAAAAGCGTAGAAAGCCGGGTGAGGTTGCTGGACGGAAAAACTAAACGGCTTTCCCCCACAGAAGTTCTAGTGAGGATTCCTTTCAATAATGGAGCAGAGTTGCAAGACAAGTTCAACCAATTTTACAATCCGATCGCACCAACCACAAAATATCGGACCGCAAGTCCGCTAGAAACAGATTTGCCGAAGTTTGAATCTCACCTTAGTGTCAAGCAGAATAATTTGTTATTGGTGCTGCGAAATCGGTTGAGTTTGGAATTGGATTTGCGCTCTCTTTCACTGCTTTCTTCTAATGGCAGTCTGCTGCTGAGTCCGGGGGGACTTTTGGAGCTAGACTTTAGCTTGAACACGCCTTGGGGCGCAAAAAGTATTGAAACAGTCGCCGGTGCGCTGGTTCCCGAAACCTATCAGCAAGGAAAACAGTTAGTTTGGAAGCTCAAACCCGGAGAAGTTAACTATTTGGAGGCGATATTCTGGATTCCCAGTCCCGTAGGAATTGGGGCGCTGATTATTGCCTTATTTGTGGCTGCGGGCATTGCTTTGAAATATCAAATATTGCCAGCACTCTTAATCGGCAAGAAACCCCAAAACATCGGTCAAACCTAAAGAGGATATGTCCTGCTGGGGCGGGTTAACCAATCTCTTCAATCAACTCTCACAGTTCCAATAAACCCGCCCCTCCCCGGATATTATGGTTAATTGACCAGATTTGAGCTTATCAAAAAAACTAGCAGTATCTGCCAAAAAACAGTTGACAAATGATCAAGAATTTGCTTAACCTGAATTGAGAATTAGGAACAGAGAAAATGCGAGCGCTAAATTTCTTCTTCATCTTTCTGATTTGCTTGGCTCTAGTATTTTTCAGTATCGAAAATACACAGCCCGTCGCGATTCAAGTTATCCAAGGCGTCCAAGTTAAAGCTCCGCTGTGCGTAGAACTAATTGTAGCGACCGGATTAGGGGCAACACTAGCGTGGCTGTTCAGTCTGTGGTCGAGAATGCAGCGAACCCTCGCGTCGCGCCAACAGCTCCGCCAAGTTCGCGAAAAAGAGCAGCGGATTCAGGAATTAGAACAAAATCTTGAACGCTATAAAGCAGAAGTAGAAGCCAAACAACCTTTGTTAGAAAGTGCAGAACCGATAAGTTTAGAAATAGCAGCCATTGAGGGCACAACTGCTGAAATAACCGCCAATTAACTTGATATGCTCTCTCGTTTTCTCAGAGGGAAAATCTAAAATCTAAAATCTAAAATCTAAAATCTAAAATCGAATGGCCGTTTCCCGAGACCAAGATGGCTTAGAAACGATTTCCGAGGGGATCGCAATTTTAATTGACCTAGCCGAACGGGGAGAAATTGATCCTTGGGACGTTAAGGTAATTGAAGTGTTCGATCGATGTCTGAGCAAGCTTACGAACGCCTGCGATGCAGATCAGAGTAAGGATTTCTCCGATTTGTCCCACTCCGGCCAAGCGTTTTTGTACGCTTCAATGCTGGTGTTGCTCAAAGCAGAAAGTATCGTCCTCTCCGAACCCCCCCCTAATCCCGACTCGGCCGACGAGGCGACGCTAGAAGACGCAGAACACTCAGGCGGGCGACACTTGCCGCAGCATTTAGAGCGGCAATTGCGCCGTCGCGGTGTAGCTCAACTACCGCAAAAGCGCCCGGTGACTCTCCCAGAACTGATTGAGCAGTTGCAGCTAATGAAAGCAGCAATGGAGCAGACTGTGACCCCCAGGCGTCGCCCTACCTCAAAAATGCGATCGCAAGCGGCCCAGGCTATCTTTGAGCTAGCTCACCAAGAAAATCTCGTAGAAACTGCTAGTGAACTCGAACGGTTTCTGGCTCAGCGGGGCCCGGAAATTGACGAGGGTTGGCTGGACTTGGACAAATTGCTAGAGCTCTGGCACCATAACGATTTGCACTCTCCTGTCAACCCAGAACCCCCGGTATCGACTGAGGAAGTTCACTTGCCAAATCATGACCGCGTGGGTATTTTTTGGGCCTTGTTGCTGCTATCGGCTCAGTCTAAAGTAGAGTTGCTTCAAGAGGAGTTTTACCAAGACCTGAAAATCCGCGCGCTTTGAGCTTGCAGGGTATTAGGTTCTCGGGGGAAACTAATAACTATGGCACTGCGTCGGTTAAGATTCCAGACAGAATCTCGCTCTATGGCATTCTGTTGCTGAGTCCCGAATGCGGAGAGCGGGAGTGTGAAGTTCTTGGTGATTCCCGATACCTGGTTTCTTAAATCCAGGTAAATTCGGAATAAATGATTGATAGCCTGGTACGATGTCGCCTATAAACAGGTCAGGATTTTGCTGTGCTCGATCGATTCAACGATCGCAACCGCTAGCATCTAATTGTTGAGTTTATATCAATTAACAGAGGGTTGAGGAAGTTAATAATGAAAGCGATGATTCTGGCGGCCGGTAAAGGCACTCGCGTCCGTCCCATTACTCAGACAATACCCAAACCGATGATTCCCATCCTGCAAAAGCCAGTGATGGAGTTTTTGGTCGAATTGCTCCGCCAGCACGGATTTGACGAAATTATGGTCAATGTTTCCCACCTGGCAGACGTGATTGAAAACTACTTCCGCGACGGTCAAAAGTTTGGGGTACAAATTGCCTATTCTTTTGAAGGGCGGATTGAGGATGGAGAAATGATTGGAGAGGCTCTCGGTTCGGCTGGTGGCATGAAACGAATTCAGGACTTCTCGCCGTTTTTTGACGATACTTTTGTGGTGCTGTGCGGCGACGCTTTGATTGACTTGGACTTGACTGCTGCTGTGAAGTGGCACCGCGAAAAAGGGGCGATCGCTACTATTGTTATGAAATCGGTTCCCCGCGAGGAGGTTCCCAGTTACGGAGTGGTGGTAACAGACGAGTCTGGCAAAATAAAAGCTTTCCAAGAAAAACCTTCTGTAGAGGAAGCTCTGAGTACCGACATTAACACTGGTATTTATATTTTTGAACCGGAAATATTCGATTACATCCCTTCGGGCGAGGAATACGATATCGGTTCGCAGTTATTCCCCGCGCTAGTAGCAGCAGGCGCGCCTTTTTACGGGATTAGCATGGACTTTGAGTGGGTGGATATCGGCAAAGTTCCTGACTATTGGCGGGCAATTCAGAGCGTGCTCCTGGGACAAGTTAAAAATGTTTCTATTCCAGGAATTGAAGTCCGCCCCGGCATTTACGCTGGTTTGAATGTAGCTGTTAACTGGGATAAGGTTGATATTACTGGGCCTGTTTACATTGGCGGGATGACGATCATTGAGGATGGAGCAACAATTATCGGCCCGACAATGATCGGCCCAAATTGTTGGCTTTGCAGTGGCGCCACTGTGGAAAACAGCGTGATTTTTGAGTATTCCCGTTTGGGCCCGGAGGTGCGGTTGGTTGACAAACTGGTGTTCGGGCGCTACTGCGTTGATAAAACCGGGGCTGCGATCGATTTGCAAGCGGCGGCTCTCGATTGGCTGATTACTGACGCTCGCCAAGTTTTACCGACTCAAGACGGAGAGGAGCGGCGGGCGATCGCAGAAATTCTCCGTCCTGAATAATTGGTAATGGCTCAAGGTAAGGTGCGCTAGGCGCACCCTACTTTTACATTGATGATCTCAGCTTTTAATTCTGGTAATGTGCTTAGGTTCCACCCTACATTTTAAGACTGAAGATAAGTATATTGGCTGAGACTCCGCTCGTAATTTTGCAGCAAAAGTTGGGCCTCGGAAAGAGTAATTTTATTTTGCTGCAAAGCTGCTTCTGTCTGACGGCGGATGCTTTCAACCAAATTTTCTGAATCGTACTGTACGTAGCTGAGGACTTCTTTCATAGTGTCTCCTTTCACAACGTGTTCGATATGATAGCCAGAAGGTGTTAGCTGAATGTGAACTGCATTAGCATCGCCGAATAAGTTGTGAAGGTTGCCCATAATTTCTTGATAAGCACCTCCCAAAAATAGCGCCAAATAGTAAGGTTCTCCAGGTTTGAGAGTATGCAGTTCCAAAACCGACTTCACATCTCGCAAATCAATAAATTGGTCGATTTTGCCGTCGCTGTCGCAGGTGATATCGGCTAAAATACCGCGCTGAGTTGGTTCTTCTTCGAGTCGGTTAATTGGCATAATAGGGAACAATTGGTTAATTGCCCAACTGTCCGGTACTGACTGGAAAACAGATAAGTTGATGTAATAAATGGACGCCATCACCTTTTCTAGGTCTTCCAAATCCTCCGATACATATTGTTTTTGCCGCGCGATCGCCTGTATTTTATCGCAGCAAGCCCAGTACAACTGTTCGGTTTTCGCCCGTTCCGCCATTCCCAAATAGCCTAAGTTAAATAAACTGACTGCTTCTTCCTTGAATTGGATAGCATCGTGATAAACTTCTTGGTAATTTTCGGGACTGATAGATTGGTAAATTTCGTAGAGATTGCGCGGAATTTGGTGCGCGTTTTCATCTACTGGTTCTGGTACTTCTCTGGGGACATCGCTAGTACCGAGTACGTCAAAAACTAACACTGATTGGTGAGAAGCGATCGCCCGCCCGCTTTCGCTAATGATAATTGGAACCGGGATTTTGCGCTCGTCGCAGGCATCTTTCACTCCCGCTACTACGTCGTTAGCGTAGTTTTGCATATTGTAGTTTTTGGAAGCGTGGAAGTTTGTTTTAGACCCGTCGTAGTCAACGCCGAGTCCACCGCCTACGTCCAAGTAGTTCATATTAGCTCCCAATTTAGCTAATTCTACATAAATGTGGCTGGCTTCTCGAATGGCATCTTTGATGACACTAATTGAGGAAATTTGAGAGCCGATGTGGAAGTGCAATAACTGCAAACAATCGAGCATTCCAGCTTTTTCTAGTTCGCCGACTGCACGGATAATTTCAGGAATTGTCAAGCCAAATTTTGCCCGATCGCCCGTGGAACCTCCCCAGCGGCCAACGCCTTTGGTAGTGAGTTTTGCTCGCACTCCCAAAATCGGTTTAATTCCTAATGCTTTGCTCGCGACAATTGCGAGTTCTACTTCCTCTATTTGCTCCAGTACAATTACGGAAGTTTGCCCTAGCCGCTGCGCCAAAATAGCAGTTTCGATGTATTCGCGGTCTTTGTAACCATTACAAATTAACAAAGCGCCTGGGTTTTTTAAGGTCGCCAAAGCTATCATTAATTCCGGTTTGGAGCCGGCTTCGAGCCCGAAGTGATGGGGTTGACCGAAACGCACCAAATCTTCAATTAATTGTCGGTGCTGGTTGCATTTAACTGGAAAGACACCGCGATAGACATTTTTGTAATTGTACCGAGCGATCGCTCTGGCAAAACACGAATTTAAGCGCTCGATCCGGTCTTCCAAAATATCAGAAAATCGAATCAGCAGGGGCAAAGCCAAATTTCGCTGTTTCAGGGATTCTACCAGTTCGCACAAGTCGAGGGAACCGCCGCGATCGCCCTTGGGAGAAACTGTAACGTGACCGGCTGCATTGATCGAAAAATACGGTTCGCCCCAACCTTGAATGCGGTAGAGTTTCTCACTATCTTCTATTGTCCAAGATTTTTGTGGCAGTTGAGCCGCCGTTACCAAAGCACTGTCTGGTGCGGCCAAACTCGTGACTGTTGGCGAGTGAGTCGATAGGGGATCGAGATCGGAGAAAGCAGCGGTGGCTGGGGAACTCATCTTATCGGAAACCTCTTTGAGGAGTGGTCAAATAGATAGTTTATCGCACATATCGGGTTTCCTGATGCAGTAGAAAAATCACTTTGGGTACACGGCCCGGCGATTTTAGATTTTAGATTTTAGATTTTAGATTTTTAGATTAAAGATTTTAGAATTGACTCCACAGATGGATGAAAATCGGGGATTGAACTAAAATCTCAACCGTGATTGCTCTCCAGGACTCATTTCTTCAAGCAAGTATCCGTATGTAGGTGAACTCGGAAACCGGGTTTGCGAGTTCACCTGCGCCAAGAGAGTTGTCGGACGATCGCTCGCCCGACACACACTAACCAAAAATCACCTCCGGCGGCGCCATGTCAGCCCCCATCATCAATGCCCCGTTGCTAGACTTCTTCAAGCCCGGTTGAGGTGCTTTTTCTGGGGTCTTCTGAGCCGGTGCAACTGAGGCTGGCGGTGTCACCTGCGTTGGAGGTACTGCCTGTGCTCCTGGCACCACGGGTTGCTGCGACAGCCAACCCAAACCCCCTACAGCCCCAGCCATCAAAGCGGTGTAGCCGATGTACAAATGCACCGGACGCATTTGAAAGCCTTCGCTTGAGTCGGAATCAGAAACAGACACATTCATACTGGGAATTGGACTCGGAGCGGGTTTGGGCAAAGCATTCGCCATAGCGCTGCCGTCTAGTCCCAAGGCGTCGCCGAGTCTGCGGATAAAACCTCTAACGTAAATATCTTGGGGCAGTTTGTCGATTTCCCCATTTTCGATCGATTCGATGTGATGCAGCGGCACGAGAGTTTGACTGTGGAGTTGCTGCAGGGATAGGGAGCGAATTTGCCGTCCCTTACGCAATTCTCTACCCAACTCCCGCAGGCACTCTTGTCGCTGTTGAACGGCTAAAGCTGCTTCTTCTTCCTTGGTGAGTTTTTTCGGCTTCTTGGGAAAACCGAACCCTGGGAAGGATTTTCCGGGGACGGTGACAGTTGCAGGTGGAGCCGACTCGACTTTAATGTCGTCTTGGGGCGCCTGTTTGCTGTCTTCGGAAGTGTTAGTGTCTCGATCGGAATTTTCTGTGTCGGACTCGATTTGGGGGGGGGCTTCCACACTAGCGCTGCGCCAATAGAAGACAGGAACAGCTACTGGTGGCTCCAATTCTTTAATTTCTGTCACCGTCTCAATGGCGGGACTTAAAGCAGTAAAACTCTCTTGGGCTACTTGCGGTTCAATTTTGTTTTGTTTGGGAAATCGGTCAAATGCGAGCTTGACGGCTTCTCTGCTAACTGCTCTAATTAAAATTTCGGCAGCGGAAGCTGCTTCGCCCAACATTGTTTGCAAGCTAGCTAGAGCGTGGCTATAGGTGTCGCTACACAGGAGTTCAGCTTCTATTTGACCCAGGACAGAACGAAAACTTTCTTGAGAAATTTCAATAGTTGGGTGATCTGTCACCCCAAAATAAGCCTCTGGTTTCAGTGCCATGATATTCATTTTGTCTTCGTAGAAGGTATCTGAGTACGTTCTTCGACACGTTGGCAGTGATTCCGGATGTCGGTTGGGGGAGAGTGGGAGAGTGAGGGAGAGTGAGATAGTGAGGGAGTGGGAGAGTGGGAGAGGTGCAATTCCCACTTATTGATTGTCTATTGCTTGTGGATGCGATCGAGCAAAAAAAGAGCCCCGAAAATCCCGACAAAATGGGCAACAGTGGCGTGAGTATTGGCGAGTACCACAAATATATCTAGGGGCTGAATAAATCGGCCCACATCAACTGCGGCACCGAACAAGGCTTGCGGCTGAGCTAGAGATTTGGCTAAGAGAGTGCCGCTGATGGCTTCTGCGCCGATCAGCGTCAGCACCATTCCCGATAAGTTGCTCCAAAGTGCCAGCCGCACTTCTTTGATGGTGTCTGCTTTTTTGGGACGGACAGCGTTAGCGGGCGATCGCAGTTGTCTCGACAAGCGGGTGAAGCGGAAAGAGCGATATACGCTGTAAGCGAGTACGGCCAGCCCGCAAATGGCAAAAAATACGCCCCCGCCGGTGCCGGCACTGGTTGAACCCGCAGCGGCGGTACCGCGGGGGATGGCGAAGGGGATGGCAAAGAGCAAAATGATCGCCGCTACCACCCCTAGCACTACCTGTACCCAGAAGCAAACCCAGCCTGTTGTACGAAGGGCAAAGGCTACTCGCTGTACCGCGACAGGAAGCTTATCGTTATCTAACTGATTAGTCATATTTTGAGCGGGTATAATTAATTGGCATTAGTTGGCGGCAGTTTTTTCTCTTCGGGGACGGTTGACGGCGGTTAACCCTCTTTATAATAGAAGTAGCAATGTTTAAGATTTGTAACTAACATTGGATTTCACATTTGAATAGCGTCGATCGCCAGGTACCCACAGCAATGACACAACTACAACCCACCGTCTCTCCCAAACTGGAACAGCCAAAGTTTGGCTTCAACAGCTACGCGGAACGCCTTAACGGTCGAGCCGCGATGATCGGTTTTTCTCTAACTTTAATTATCGAGTATGTCACAGGCCAGGGCTTGCTGTCCTGGTTAGGTCTCAACTAATTTTAGCAATGGCGCGGTCAGCCTTACACTTTGTCTTGACTCGAACGGCAGCGGGTGTTAGTTCTGCTGACCGCGACAAATTCGGGAATTGATTAAAATATTAATTACAAACAAGCCGATCGACTTCTCTGTCGAGAGAGATCTGTTCCCGAATGCAATAGCTGGCTTTTGGAGGTGTATATGGGGTGGAATTTTGATTTGACTAGCTTGGCAATTTTGCCTCGCTCCCGTACAATTCCCCACAGGCGAGAAGATTAATTGAGGTGAAGCTAGTCTTTGAGCTAGAAATCCCGATCGTTCCGCCAACTCTAAGTTTTAGAGATTGTAAATAAATATAGAACAGAGTAAAACCAAATGAATGCTTCGTGGACGCGACTTTTGAGGTCAGCTTACCGTAAAGAGCCAATTACCAGCTTTGTTGTGACAGTGGGCGTTGTCGATGCAGCCATCGGCAGCATCGGTGCCAGTGGCTCTTTATTGGCTTTTGGGCTGGGCACTGCTGGGGTGGCGATGGCTCTCCGCTGGTGGCAATTTTACCGCTCTGGAGCCGAACAACCCGCACCTGCTCCTGAATACTATCTTCCTCCTCAGTCTTCTAGACCTCAGTTGCCCGTGCTTAATGTGTCTAAAAAAAATCCTCCTTATTAAGATTACCGGGCAATGGTGACTGGGCGAGGTGCCGATCGACTCTCTGGATCTGAGGCACTCAAAGATAGGGCAAGAAAGTCTTTCGATCTTGGATGCTTGGTTTATGAATATTTCTGTTGCCGAGAAACTGTACAAAATTGGCTCTGTAGCTGCCTGTAGTGGTTTGTCGGTGAAAACTGTTCGTTACTATGAGGAGATGGGCTTGCTGTCTCCTGCGGTAAAGCGCTCGCCCGCTGGTTATCGCTTATTTGGCGAAACGGTATTTAACAGGTTGGCGTTTATTAAACGATCTCAGACTCTGGGTTTGAGCCTTCAGGAGATTAAGGATATTTTACAAGTTCGCGATCGGGGGGAGTTGCCTTGCTCTGAAGCGAAGCAGCATCTCACGGCTAAGGTAGAGGAAATTTCCGTGCAAATTGCAGCCTTAGAAACTTTGAAGAGCGAGTTGCAAGGCATTCTCAACTGCTGGCAAGAGCAACCCTCCCAGGCGAGCATTACTCGCACGATTTGTCCGAACATTCAGCGGGATTGAGCAGCGGAAAGATACAAAAAAAGAAGGGAAGGAATTATCGGTTTCCTTCCCTTGATGGTTTTGTTGGTGGTTTTGTTGGTAGTTTTGTCGATCGTGTTGAGCTTTTAACTGTTTTCGCAGAGTTTGCTGTTGCTTTTTGAGTTGCCGAGCCCTGGCTGAGCCGCCTTTACCTTTGGAGTTTCTACCCTCGCTGCGAGGAGACTCCCAACTTTTTAGTCTCATGTTTTTAATTGTATGCACTACTTATATACTACACCGCTAGATTTTCACTGTCAAGTATTTTTTAGAGCGATGTTTTCTAGTATCAACTTTTGACTGATGGGGATTTGCTACAGACATAGCGATGGTGCGCCCATTGCCTGCGGCTGGTTACGCCTACGCGCTTTTTGACAATTTGGGACGTAAGGGCGATCGCATGATTTAATTAATCATACTGGTATGCTCAGTAATTAATTAATGAGTGGAATTAATCGCCAAATCACCCTTGACAGCAGGCACATTGCTAAACACTTGCCAGACACGCCACAAATGAGAAGACTGCTTAATAAAGGACGTGCTGCTCATATTTTTAACGATGAGGCTACTATGAATCAGGTAGCTCAAGCCATAATAGAAGATGGAGAATTTACAGGTACGATTCGGGGCTACGATCGTTATGGTATGTTTTTTGCTGAATCAATAGGTTATAGAGTTGACCCGGATGGTAGCCGTCTTTTACTTTATTACGGAGAGATAAAAGTTGATGCAGAAAACCGATACCACGTTACGCCTCGAAGCCGATTTAGTGAAGAATAACTGGGAATTCACAGAGGTATGGATCGATCCAACTCTTTCACCGCCTTATCTGCTTTTGTTACTAAGTGACGCTGAGGGAAATTGTCGGATATACGATCCGGCTGAGGGTTATAAAGTTGTGTTTTCTAGTCAGAGTTATGATGAGGCGCAGTATTGGCTGTTAGAGGATGAGTATGAACCCGTAGAAGGGCGGCTGAGAGTGTCGGAGTTAGTTTGAATGATGCAAGTTGAAGGGGCGATCGCACTTTGTGACAAGTTGGGACGTAAGGGCGATCGCTCTTTATCAGATTCAAGTATTCGGATTAACTGTTGCATTGGTGATGTACTGGATAATCGTGTCAAAATCCTTACGGATTTCTGCCAATTGTTTTACCCAAGTATTAGAAGCATAAATCACTTCCTCTTCCTTCTGGCGAGCGGCTGCAATTTTCTTCTCAATCTCTCCGTAAACCTGTTGCTCAAATTCAAATAGCTGTATTTCAATTTGATTTTCCAAGTCTTGTGCTGTTGATTGAAATTGACTCGTAATATCGCGACGAACATCAGACATTTGCCTTTCTCGCTCATGTTCTTGTCGCATTTGTAAAATATCTACTCCTACCGAAACAAGTGCTAGAGCCGGCCCCAGGAATTTAGCAGCATTGCCGATGTTTTTGGCCATACCAACCGCCTGCCAAGGCTTAAACTTAAAGCCGACAAATTTTCCCACAGCCACAACACCTTGATGTAGACCGCTTCCTGCTACATCTATAGAACGTAGAAATCCTTGTTCAGCAGCGGTTTTTGCAAAACTCCTCGATGCCAAAGTGGTCAGCTTCACCCCGGCCGTCTCACCGATGCCTTTAAGCAAGTTAACTTGGCTTTTTAATCGCTCCATATCCATACCAGCCCCGAGATTTTGGGCTGATATATTTTGATTTTTATCTAGGCAAGCAACAAAACTCTTGACTAGATCACCTTCTAGCACTTTTTCCACCTCCTGCGGGATATCTTCAACTGCTACATTAAGAGCTTCTTGCAGTTTGGTTTCTGCTTTCTCATAGTGCTTCTGTACATTCAGTTCAGCTTGTTTATGAAGCCTTTCAAAGTTCTGATCGCTACCTACTGCTGCGGCAAGAGTGTTACCTTCGCTAGCAACTCCTGATGACATCTCAAGGGCTATATTTTTAACTTTAGTTCGCAGGCGATCGCGCTCTTTACGCACTGTGCGAGATAACCGTGTCAGCACTTCAAAAAAAGCAGAATCTTCGCTAGAGTTGCGAGTAAAGCTCAACTGAGCCTCATCAACGCAGCTTAGAGCAATTCGGACAGGTGTATCAAAACGAGCAAGGGAGCCACGACGCTCTACAAACTGATTGAGAGCATCAATAAAAGTTGAAAAACGGCTGATTTCCGTCAGAAAATCATCTTTGCCGTCAATGCCTTCACAGTAGTCTTTTGCATCAATAAAGCTGATAGGAAATTCATCAAGACTGTAAGGCTTCAGTGCCTCGGCAAGACTTGTGCGGTAGTTGGCCATCTTTTGCTCCTCTTCTCCTGCTTCATCAGACATTTTATTGATAATCAGCATCATTTTCCAGCGGTAGCCTTTTTCATAGGCTAACTTCTTGAAATTCTCTGCTGTCAGTGAGTCAAAGAGCATATAGGTGAGGCAGAAAACCAGCAAGTCTGATTTGTTGATCGCCTCATAAGTAATCTCATCGTGATCTTCGCGGTCTGTAAAAAGTCCAGGCGTATCAATTAGCTTGATGCCGTTCCAGTCATAATTGGTAGTTTTATCAGTAGCAATATCAGCATCAATACGGATATCGCGCTGTCCTGTCATGCCAGAAATGATGGTTGATTTACCTGCACTGTACTGCCCCACAAAAGCTACGCCGAGAATCCCCTGCTCTTGATACTCTTTTAATTCATCGTCCACTTTTTGGCGGATAGCTGTTAGTTCCGATGTATTTCCCTGCTCCAGTAAGCTCTTAAATTTTACTAGCGTATTTTGGAAAGATGCACCGACTTCCGCAGCTTTAAAGTTGGGGTTGTTCTGAGTCATGGTAGTTTAGTCCTTATTTGGGAGATTTGAGATCGCTAAAGGAAATATCCTCTTGAAGGATGTGTTTAATATCCTCTAATGATTTTAGTTGTTGAACTTGGGATTTTGTGACAATCTTCATGTTGCGCCCGAAATCTCGTTCGACTGTAGCAATGGTTTGGTTGATATACTCATCTGTCAGAGTTTCATGTTTTCCAGCACACCAGTCAAGGATTCGCTTGGCATAAGCACGATTTAGATAATTTTCTGAATCCGATAACTTCTTTTTTGCTTCTTCAAGATGAGTCGCGAGCCCATCTAGTCCTGCTATCAATTCTTCAAAATAGATATTGATATTTTTGGTTACAAAATCAGAATATTTACCAAATTCCCGCTGAGTATGCTGTAGAGTGTTTTGCTTCTGAGTCTTGAGCTGAATTTCCAATGAAGTTGAAATATTTTGAACAGCCTCGCGTCGCTTTTCATCTCTGGATTTAAACATTCCGGCAATCCCGCTAACCACAGCAGTTAAAATCCCGATAGCGGGGGCAAAAGGAAGGGCGACGAAGAACGCTATAATTCCTGCTATCCCTAGAAGGTTTCCACCAATTCGGACAAAATCTTGAAAATTGTTTGAATCCTGCTCATTAAAGATGAAATCACTGCTGCCAAGTTGAGATATTAGCTGTAATTCATTTCCTATTTCCTCAAGAGCTTCCTGAACTTCCTTATTAAATTTTTTGCTAGCCTCTTCATAAGCTATTTTTAATCGATTTTCAAATCGAAGGGATTTTAGTTTTTGTTCCCATCCCAGCTTCATGGTAACTTCGTTACGGTTCCAATGATCTTCTGCAAAAGATGGAACGGCTTCTATAGCATCTTGAAAAATCCTCTCGATTTGTTGCAATAAAGAGTCTTTAGCATCCTTAGCTGCTGTTTGGATGTTCTTTTGGATTTCCTCACGCTTATTTTTCAGCGTCTCTGTCCATTTTTCATAGACTAAAGCTTGTTGATTAACCCACTTATAAGGATTATCAATAGCGCCTACGGTAGAACCTAGCAGAGTTTGAGAGCGACGAATTGCCCCATGATTAACCAGAGATACACGGATTAAATCAAGAAAATCCTGTATCCGACTTGCCTTAAAAAGCTCCTGTTTCTTCTTTGCGTGTTCTGGTTTGCGGGAAAGCTGCGCCGCCAACAGCATCACAGGAACAATATCGAAATAGTCATTAGCATAATGCTCACGAGCGTAGCGGCGGATACGTTGAATGTGCCCACCAATACCGCTTTGACCCTCCATAACAAACTCTTTATCAGGGTTCTGTAAAAAATGCTCCAACCGTCGAGGATCGCTCAGATTTTTCTTGATATTCAGCAGAATAATTAGTGGCTTAGCTTTTTCCTTCAATAATCGTAAGAAAGCAAACTCACTTTCTTGGATACTGTCATTTGTCACCACATAACAAATCACATCTGACTCGTCGATAATACTTTTAGCAATTTCTTCATCACTTTTGCCACCCGGAGCCCCAATCCCAGGAGTATCAATGATCCGAAGATTCTTCCACTCATACACCCGATTCAACCGAGTTGTGCGCTGCTTGCCTACACCGATCGCATCCCACCCATCATTTGTAACGATGGCGTGAAGAGTGCTTTTTCCTGCCTTAGTTCTGCCCATAAAAGTGATGCTGAAATGATTGAGAGCGCGTTCCTTGGCCCGAAGCGACTCCCGTACACTCTTAATTTCTTTAATAATCTCGGCACTCAGAGAGTTTCTAGTATCCTCAAGTTGCTTTGCGACTTCCTTAGCAGTAGTAGCTTGATCTTTACCACCTGTTTTATGTTTGATGTCTTCGATAGCAACTTGAATATTTGCGTCCAAATTGTTAAGTGCTGATAAAGTGCTTTTAAGTGCCAATTCTGCAAATTTGTAATCCTCATCAGCGATGACTGCACACTGACGAATCGCCTCGTCATATTCTTGCCCCGTTAACAGAATTTCTCGCCGCAGTTGCTCAACTTTTTCCTCACACCCAGTGAGCTTTGCTACATTATCCACCAATGCGCGTGAAAGTAGAGAATCAGCCCCTGCAAGGAAACGCGCACAGAAAGAGACTTTCTGTTGTTGGTTGTGTTCGCCTATGAATCGGGTATCAGCGAAGGCTCCTGCTTCTGCAAGCTGTCGCTGTACTTCTCCCGGTGACCAGTTCCAAATCCCTGCTACTTGTTCCGCCATCTCCCGCTCTAATGCTGAACAGAAACCGTCAACATAGGCGATAACCAACATTTGGGACATGGCCTCACTTTGCTCACCGGGCGACACTTTCCGAGCTAAATCTTCTACAGAAAGGTGGTTTTCATCTTGAGCCAGAATTTTTTCCATCTCAGCTAGAGTGCGTTGAGAAGCGCTGATCTGCATTGCTAGTTCGCGTAGTGCTTTCGACTCTTCACTATGAATCTGCTGATCCGCACAGACCATGTGTGTGACTAATAGGAATGGGTAGTCTAGGTGTTCGGTGGTTCTTGAGCTTAGGTCAGACATTTTAATTTCTTCAATATTTGGATTGGTTACAGTAAGTCAATCACCCAAAGACACGTTTAGCTCCCAATTTTTATCCTTCATCTCTTGATATGAGTAGGTCAGATCGCCTCGCCTACCGATCTGAATTGTGTAAAACTCTGCTTTTCTTATACCATTCACTTCGATAGAAAATTGGCAGTGGTTATCAGATATTATTTTACCTATGCCTAACTCTCCAGTCGCAATAGTTTCTCCTTTATGATCTTTTACTAGCACCTGCCTACCACTTTTAATATCCCCGTAACCTCCTTTTCCATTACAAAACTGACCCACTCCACCGAAGAAGTCATCCTTGAGTGTTAGTGATCCTTTAATATTGTGATTGAAACCTAAAAAAGGTATTCCTTTAAAGGTTATAGTTGCTAAGACAATAACTCCTACTACAATCCAACGTTTTTGACGCTCGGGATTTTCATTAATATAATTTTGGCCGATGTCTAACAATTCTTTAAATTTTCGTTCTCTAAGCAAATCAATAATCGGAGTCAATAGATCAGTCAAATTTGCAAATTTATCTGTTGATAATTTTTTTGAATCTGAACTAACTTCTGCCTTTAGCTCAAACTCTCGATTCCACGCCGGAAAATCCTCACCCGCCTGCTGCCCGTAAACCTTCACAGAAGCGATCGCGCCCGCCTTCAAATTCGTCAACTCCCTGCGGACAATCCTGATAGAAACCTCCTCATCAGGAACCACATCCGACTCCAGCATCACTTGCAAACAACCGTCTTGCAAACTCGCAGTCGCCGTAATTCCCTTATTTTGCAACGGAAGATTTAACAAAGATGCGATCGCCTCCACATCCCCAAGCTTAGCCCGTTCCTTCAAACTAAGCTGATTTGACTCCGTATTCTCACTAGAACTTGCCCGCCCCTCTGTGACATTTGCAACAGGCAAATTTTGCCCCGCCACTTCAAACTCTTGACTCCACGCCGGCACCTTCGCGCCCGTCTGTCGCCCGTAAACCTTGACTTTCTCAATGGATGCAGCCCCCAAACCAGCGATCGACTTACTCACCCACGGGGCCAAGACTTGCTGACTAGGCGCTTCTGCCGCTTCCAGCATCACCTGTAAACAACCATCCTTAAGGGAAGCTGCGGCGGTGATGCCCTTGGCTTGTAGCTGGCGGTTCAGCAGAAGCGCGATCGCCTTTGCATCTCCCTGTTTCGCGAGTTCCAAAATATTCGGTTGTGTCATAACCGTTAGATACCAGTAGCGCTTAGCATAACCTTTTACTGTCTTAAGTATAAATTCTTTCCTAAATACCAAAGCTTGTCAAGCCATATAAAGTCATATTTAGTAGTTGTTTTCCATCCCAACTAGGTCATAAAAAGTCACATTTAGTTGGTTGCTACTGAAAAAGTCATATTTAGTTGGGTTACAATCAGGTCAACCCCTTGCATCTGGCTGACCGATGGACGTTGAAGAAGCCTTAGAATTTGTTGACTATCTAGCTTTGACTACTACGGGAAAACATTTAGATAGTCTGCAAAAAGCTATATTACGTGGCGCTTGGAACAATCAGAAATATAAAGAAATTGCACAGCATCACAACCGTTCAGAGAAATACGTTAAAGAGGTTGGCTTTAAATTATGGAAACTTTTATCAGTTGCATTAGAAGATGAAGAGGTTTGCAAAGCAAATTTTAGAGAAAAATTTGAAAATTGGCGATTTTCCAATATCTCATGTTTCGGGAAAGACTATATACAAATTGGTAGCGTCTCCGCTGAGACTTTGCACTCCCTAAAAATCTCACAACCTGAACCGCAAGACAAGGATAGATTTAACGAAAAAACAAGCAATTCCGAACCGAAAGTACATTTAGATTTAGCTGATGCACCAGAACCTAACCTATTCTATAACCGCACATCCGAACTCACCACCCTCGAAAACTGGATTTTGGGCCGCACCCGCCTCATCACCATTTTAGGCTTATCCGGTATTGGCAAAACCGCCCTTACTCTCCAACTAATCTCACAAATTCAACACAAATTCGATTACATCATCTGGCGAAGCCTCCGCAATGCGCCACCCCTGGCCTCACTCGAAACCGACTTAATTAAATTCCTCTCCCAGCAGCAAGAAACTAACCCCCCCAACCCCCCCTTATCAAGGGGGGGCGAAGAGATTCAACCTCTTTCTCCCAGGCGCGGCGAAGAGATTCAACCTCTTTCTCCCCCCCTTAGCAAGGGGGGGTTGGGGGGGGTAATCAACTATTTACGATCGCACCGCTGTCTGATCATCCTCGATGATGTGCAAACAATCTTCAGCAGCCAACAACTCGCAGGAAATTACCAACCCGGATATGAAAATTACGGCGCATTCTTTAAACAAATAGCAGAATCATCCCACAACAGTTGCTTAATTCTCCTGAGTTGGGAAAAACCCAGAGAAATCGCCGCATTAGAAGGCGAAAACCGCCCCTGCAAATCTCTGCAACTCAACGGTTTAGGCGCGGAAGCACAAGAAATATTCAGAGAAAAAGGTTTAGCAGAACCGGAGAAATGGTCAGAACTGATCGACCTTTACCGAGGCAATCCCCTATGGTTAAATATAATTGCAACTATGATTCAAGACTTATTCAGCGGTAGCGTTTCCGAATTCCTCTCCTATGATACCCTATTCTTAGGTGACTTAGAATCTCTCCTGCACCAGCAGTGCGATCGCCTAACCGCATCCGAACAACAAGCTATGGGTTGGCTAGCAAGTACCCCCGAACCAGCAGACATCTCAAAAATACCAGAAAACCTGCAAATATCACGAGCAGAACTATTAAATGTCATGCAATCTTTAGGACGACGGTCATTAGTTGAAACAGTACAACAAAATGGGCGATCGCACTTTACGATCGCGCCCGTAATCAGAGAGTATATAACAAACAAAAAATGAAAATCGCCACCTGGAACGTCAACTCAATCCGCACCCGCCTAGAACACGTTACTAGCTGGCTGCAAACAAACTCCCCAGACGTTCTTTGCCTCCAAGAAACCAAAGTTATAGACAAAGACTTCCCCCTAGAACCCTTCACCAACCTCGGCTACAACTGCTACATTTCCGGTCAAAAATCCTACAACGGCGTTGCCATTTTTAGCCGATCGCCCATGTCGGAAATCAGCAGCGGATTTGCCCCCCTTCTCGGCGACGAAACCGCAGGTATTTTTGACGAACAAAAACGCCTAATAGCCGGGGTTATAGACGATATTTGCATTATTTGCGTATACGTTCCCAACGGTTCCGAAGTTGGCAGCGAGAAATATGAGTACAAACTAAAGTGGCTCAAACTGCTGCAAGAATACCTCAAAATAGCACTAGATAAATCCCCTAACTTGTGCATTTGCGGCGACTTCAACATCGTCCCGGACGATCGAGATATCCACAATCCCAAAGCCAATGCTAACTCCGTCGGCCTATCAGTAGCCGAGCGCCTCGCACTCACAGAAATCATAGAATTAGGATTAAATGACCCCTTTCGCAAATTCACATCAGAAGGAGGTCATTATAGCTGGTGGGACTACCGCGCCGCCGCATTTCCCCGCAACAACGGCTGGAGAATCGACCACCATTATCTCAGCCCTCCCCTGTACGAACAAGCAAAAAACTGTACAATAGATGTTGCTCCCAGAAAATTAATCAAACCCAGCGACCACGCCCCCGTAATTGTCGAAATTTGATTTATAAGTTATAAGGTTAATAGAAACTGAAATATTGCACCATTCTCAATAAGCCTTTTATGGGCGGGCAGGATGCCCACCCCACAAGAAAATTCACTCTTTGTGGAACAGGCATCTTGCCTGTTCTTGAGAAATGTGCAAGATGTAAGTAACAACCAACAACTAAAAATCATGTTCTTAGTAACCGGAGCAACAGGCGCACTAGGCCGCCGAATTGTACGAGAAATCAGACAGCAAGAAAAGCCTGTCCGCGCATTCGTTCGCCTCGCATCTCGCTACTCAGAACTAGAAAACCGAGGCGCCGAGATTTTTATCGGCGACTTAAAACAAGACAAAGATATTAAAAAAGCCTGCCAAGGAGTGCAATACATCATCAGCACCCACGGCACCGGCGGCGATGTTCAAGCAGTACACTACCGCGCTAACATAGAATTGATCGACTGCGCCAAAGAAGCCGGAGTGCAGCACTTTGTCTTTGTGTCGGTACTGGGAGTCGATCGAGGATACGAAGATTCCGCAGTATTCAAAGCCAAGCGAGAAGTTGAAAAATACCTGCAAAACAGCGGATTGAATTATACAATCTTGCGGCCGGCCGGTTTTGCTTCCAGCTTGTTACCGCTAGCAGAAAGATTTCGAGAAACCGGACTTTACCTGCTGATTGGCGACGGCAAAAACCGCACATCTGTTGTCAGTACCGACGACTTAGCCAAGATTGCCGCAGAGTCGCCAACAGTCGAAGGCGCCCGCAACCAAATTCTGCGAGTCGGTGGCCCGGATGTGCTGACAAGGGATGACATTCCCCGCATTTTTGCACGCTTATTCAATCGCGAACCGATGGTAATCAATCCGCCCCTGGTTGTGTTTGACGGTTTGAGAAATGTCTTGGGTTTATTGAATCCTCAAGCTCAAAAAGACTTAGGAACTTTGCGCGTATTGCTGGGTAACGAGTATTTCTGCACTCCCGAAGAAGTGCAAAACTTGGAATCAATTTACGGCATGAGAATGGAATCCTTAGAAAGCTTTCTGCGGCGCAATTTGAGCGTTTAAAATGCTAGTTATTTTCGTTACCAGGCATAGCCTGGTAATGAATATCCGGAGGCTCGGCCTGCGAACGAGCGAATGTAGCGCCAAATCGCAACTGAAAACCATTTAAGCAGAAATAGGTAGTGGTTCAGCACCAATATAGCGGGTAACTGCGATCGGGGGAGAAGTCGGCTTAGCAATCAAATAACCTTGAACCAAAGTTGCTCCCCGTTCCCGCACCCACTCAAACTCCTCCAAAGTTTCCACACCTTCAGCAACAGTTTTAATTTCTAATTGAGCAGCAATTTCTAACATCTTTTCCGTAATGAGTGCCTTATAATAATCTTGATGGACGTTGCGAATCAATTGCATATCCAACTTAATAAAATCTGGACGCAGTTGGTGCATCAAATTTAAATTAGAAGAACCGCTGCCAAAATCGTCCAGGGCAATTAAAAATCCCGCCTCTCGGTAAAACCTCAGAATCTTAATCAAGTGATCGATATCAGGAGGGTGCTGAGATTCCGCTACTTCAAAAACAATATTGCTGTGAGGAATTCCCGCTTCATCAATAGCCTGTACTGTTCTTCGCAGGCACGTAGCGGGATCGTAAACTGAAGTCGGAGAAAAATTAATAAAAAGTAGTTCTTTGAGATCGTAAACATGGGCTTCGCGGATAGCGCGAGTCCGGGCTAAAACATCTAGTTGAAAAATTAGGCCTGCTGATTCTGCTTGGGAAAAAATCCGACCCGGATAAATTAAGTTTCCTTGCTCGTCAATTCCTCGGAGCAGGGCTTCATGGGCAAAAATTTTAGAAGTATCTGAGGTATAAACAATGGGCTGAAAATGTGTAGTAATGCGTTCTTGGGACAATAAATCTAACAGCCAATCAGAGTTACTAAAATTAATAAAAGAGTCTAAGGAAGTGCTGCGATAAAAATCGCTAAGTTTGGGCTGTTCAACTTCGGCCATCCACAAAACTTTTGTCTCTTTCAACTCTTGAGTTGTCAGCACCGATGATGCTAGAGCGTTAAAATTTTCTCTCGCTATTCCCTCAAGGATAACGTACAAACACTTGCTCTCTTCTAAAAGCTTGAATTCAAGTTTAGCCTTAGCGAGTGCAGAAATAACCTTGGTCAGCGTATGATATACTGGAAACCACAGGTATAGACCTCCGCTGCCCTCTATTTTTGCGGGTAGTGTTTCGCAGCGAGAGCATGAGCCGAAGGCTTTGCCACTTATTTGCATTGGAATATCCTCCGGTTTTGGGTTAATTTAAGACACGCTAACAATTAACTTTTATTATAAGCTCATTCACCTATTAATTCATCTATCTCAAGATGTAAATCGTGATGAACTTGTATTTAAGAATTCTTGCAGTATTTATACTTGCCTCCGGTTTTAAACTTTGGTCAAAGTTTTCAGCATTGAGCAAGTACGTGTGATTAAACACAGTCCCAAATCCTCACAGAGGGAGAAGGCAAAGACTTGTTGGCTACTCTCTACTGCTGCTGTGATTCTTTACGCCTTATTCTCTAATTCCCTCTGCCAAAACAGTCGCTACAGTTAATTTTTTACCAAAGGCAAATTAACACGCCCGTGAAGCGCAGCTATCCCGTAGGGAATCGCCCGATCCATTAATTTATCCCAACCACAAATATACACAGCCGGACGATCGCCCAAAACAAACTCACTTGCTGCAGAATATCCAATTTAATTTTATAATCGGGATGACAGGATTTGAACCTGCGACCCCCTCGTCCCGAACGAGGTGCGCTACCAAGCTGCGCTACATCCCGAAATTAGTCACTATATTTTTAGCTTATCACATTCAAGTTAAAATTTAGCAAGCTCGTATATAATGATTTGTAAAACACTACTCAGGCGGAGACAGACGTGACAGTTAAGCCCCAGTGGTTGCGAGTTAAAGCCCCCCAGTGGGAGCGCGTCGGCAACGTCAAAGAAATTTTGCGGGATTTATCCCTGAATACGGTTTGCGAGGAGGCGTCGTGTCCGAACATCGGCGAATGCTTCAACGCAGGTACTGCGACATTTTTGATTATGGGCCCGGCTTGTACCCGCGCCTGTCCTTACTGCGACATCGATTTTGAGAAAAAGCCCCAACCATTAGATCCCACGGAACCCCAAAGATTGGCGCAAGCGGTGCAGCGGCTCAAACTCAACCACGTCGTGATTACCTCTGTCAACCGGGACGATTTGCCGGATGGGGGCGCGTCTCAGTTTGTCGAGTGCATTCAAGCAGTGCGATCGGCAATGCCCGATACAACTATAGAAGTTTTGATTCCCGACTTGTGCGGCAACTGGCAGGCTTTAGAAATCATTCTCGCAGCCCGGCCAGAGGTACTCAACCACAATACCGAAACCGTAAAGCGACTTTACCGCAAGGTGCGACCGCAAGGAAAGTACGATCGCACCTTGGAACTATTGCAGCGAAGCCGCGAACTCGCACCTGGGGTTTACACCAAATCCGGCATCATGGTGGGACTGGGGGAAACAGACGCCGAAATTCGGGAGGCGATGCAGGACTTACGGGCTGTCGGCTGCGATATTTTAACAGTTGGACAGTACCTGCAACCGACTCAAAAGCACTTGAACGTAGAAAACTTTGTGCCTCCGGAACAGTTTGATGCTTGGAGAAAGTTTGGCGAATCTTTGGGATTTTTGCAAGTTGTCGCTTCTCCCTTAACTCGCAGTTCCTATCACGCCGAACAGGTGAGGGAACTCATGAAACTTTACCCACGCTAGCAATTTTAATTTGAGTTGACTCGCGCCCGATCGCACCATTCTCACTAAAACCCGCTTAACCCGGTAACAGCGAGGAAAAACCTGCGCTTACTATGCAGGCAGAGTGCAAAAAACCCGGTTTCCGATCTTGGTGATCTTGGAAGATTTCACCGGGCAAGCAGCAGCCAACAGCAAAACAATTATCGACCGATCGCCCCCTCAAAGTCGCGACTTACGCAAAAGACATCCAGAAACCGGGTTTCTTCCTCAAACTTCTAGGTTTTAATCCAGAAGTTTTGTCGAGAAACCCGGTTTTTGCGTCAGTCGCTAACTCGGTACTGCGGACTGTAAAAACTCTGAAGCTCATATTCTGTAATGGATTAAACTTCTGCGTTCACTAGGATATTTTTAATCTAGAGCGCCGAGTTATATAAAGTTTTATTAAAAAAATGGCTAATTTTCCGAAGTGATCGGGAACCTGCTTATCGGTGATGAAGATTAACTTAACTTCTGACTAACGTCACTTGTTTCTAGCCAGTCACTATCTATACTAGCTACATAAACAAAGAAGTACAACACACTTTCCGGGCATTCAACCTGTTACATCAGAAAGTTCTTAGCGTTTTCCAGAATCTTGGTAAAACAAGTGGGGCAGCAAAAGTTCGATCGAACAACAGCAGAAAAGTCAGGAAAGTTAGTAAAGAAACACAAAGCGGTGATGCTTCGTTTTAACAAAGTGGGCATCATAATTATAAATAACCGCTAAGCGTAGCATCTTTTCACCCGGAGCAACTGAGAAAATCACTATGCCAGCCACCTCTTTTTACGCTGAAGCTGAATTCGACGAACAACTGCGAGTCAATCCCTTGCAAGGTGATGTGTTGGATGAAGATGCTGAAGAAGCTGGAGACGAACTGCTCGACCAAGACCCAGCAGAGACAGAAGATGCAGACCCAGCAGCAAAATTGCAAAAAAATGCCAGCCGCCGCACTACAGATTTAGTGCGCCTGTACCTTCAAGAAATAGGTCGGGTTCGTCTCTTGGGTAGAGACGAAGAAGTCTCGGAAGCTCAAAAAGTTCAGCGCTATATCAAATTGCTGGAATTACGCAACACCGTCGCCTCCCAGGAAGAAGGGCTAATTGGGCGCTTCGTGCATTTAATAGAAGTGCGCGATCGGTTAGCAGCACAGTTGGGGCATAAACCTTCCCTGGAACGCTGGGCATTAACCGCCGGTGTCGGTGACGTGCCAGAACTCAAGCGAATTATGTCCGAAGGCAAGCGCCAGTGGGCAGAGTTAGCAGAGATGACAGTAGAGGCGATCGAAAGAGTTCAAGCCGAAGGCGTCGAAGCGAAAGACCACATGATTAAGGCGAACCTGCGCCTGGTGGTTTCGGTGGCGAAAAAATATCAAAATCGCGGTTTAGAATTGCTCGACTTAATACAAGAAGGTACTCTCGGACTGGAGCGAGCTGTAGAAAAGTTTGACCCGACGCGGGGCTATCGGTTTAGCACCTATGCCTACTGGTGGATTCGGCAGGGAATTACGCGGGCTATCGCCACTCAAAGCCGCACCATTCGCCTCCCCGTCCACATCACCGAAAAACTTAACAAAATCAAAAAAGCCCAGCGCAAAATTTCTCAAGAAAAAGGTCGGACAGCTACGATCGAAGATATCGCTGTCGAGTTGGACATGACGGCGCCCCAAGTCCGAGAAGTTTTGCTGCGAGTCCCCCGTTCTGTTTCTTTGGAAACTAAAGTGGGCAACGAAAAAGATACAGAGTTGGGCGACTTGCTCGAAACCGACAGCATCTCCCCAGAAGAAATGCTGATGCGAGAAGCTCTGCACCGCGACTTGCAGCAACTGCTGGCAGATTTGACCAGCCGCGAGCGAGATGTAATTCTGATGCGCTTTGGTTTGGGCGACGGACACCCCTATTCGCTGGCAGAAATCGGTCGCGCGCTCGACTTGTCCCGCGAGCGAGTCCGCCAAATTGAAGCCAAAGCTTTGCAAAAACTCCGCCAACCCAAGCGTCGCAACCGCGTGCGCGACTATCTGGAGTCTCTGACTTAAATTTTGCCGGCCAGTCAGCGCGATTAATCAGGGAGCAAGGCATTCGGCACTTGTGCAGAAGGCATGAGGCATTCGGCAGAAGTAAAAATATTTACTTCTAAACAACTTCTCTGTCCTCTGCAGCAAGTCATAAAGCTTGTTAAAAGTCAAAAAATATCAAAAACCAAATTTTTTCCTCAATCTTTTTTCAATAAGCTGCGATATTTGCAAAATATCTCGATCGTTGTGTATTATTGTCAATAGGCAGACTTTCTTGAGAGGGTCACTATGGCACTTTATACCGCGTCCTCATTCAAATCCGAACTCAATGACAAAGGCTGGCGGATGACTCCCCAACGGGAAACCATCTTGCACGTGTTTCAGAACCTCCCCAAAGGCAATCACCTGAGTGCGGAGGATTTGTACACTTTGTTAAAAAATCGCGGAGAAAACATTAGCTTGTCCACCATTTACCGAACTTTAAAGTTAATGGCAAGGATGAGCCTCCTCCGCGAACTCGAACTCGCAGAAGGTCACAAACACTATGAAATAAACCAGCCTTACCCGCATCACCACCACCACCTAGTCTGCGTTCAGTGCAACAGAACGATCGAATTTAACAACGACTCGATTCTGAAAATTGGCATGAAGCAAGCTGAAAAGTCTGGGTTGCACCTGCTAGACTGCCAGCTAACGATTCATACGGTTTGCCACGAAGCTTTGCGGATGGGATGGCCGTCTTTGGTTTCCAGCAATTGGTCTTGTCCGAGGTCGATCGCCCACAACGGCAGCAGCGCCCCGGATTCAGTCGAGTGATAGTACACTATTTTCGCATTTCAAGTACGGCTTGTTACAAGTTTTAACAAAAATCGGTAGCCCAAGTGCGATCGCAGTTACGCAGAAACCGGGTTTCTTAAGAAAAATACATCATTTCAGGAAGGAGTTGGACAGCAGAAACCCGATTTCTTTGATGTAGCATCCGCAAGCCTGGGGCTAAAAAGTTTGGCTCAACAAATCGTCGCTGCTAACCCCGTAACTGCGCTGAGCTCGATCGAGGGCGTCTCTCGTCGGAGTATCAAAAACTCCGCTGATCGAGCCTGTGTAAAAGCCGAGGTCTTGCAGCCGCCTTTGTAATTGCTGAATGCTCGATCGAGAGTTCAAACTACTGCTAATTGGAACAGCAGGAACAGCAGGAACAGCAGGAACAGCTAACCGCCCTGCTAATCCGTTTTGGATCTCCGCCAAAGTTGCCGGAGTGGCAATACCCGTCGCCGGTGACAAATTGCGTTCCTGCTGAAACGACAGCAGTGCAAACTCGGTCTCGGCTCCAAATACTCCGTTCACCGGGCCGGGGTTTTTGCCCAGACTTCTGAGCGAAGACTGAAGTTGTCGGACAGCAGGCCCAGTATCGCCCCGTCGCAGACCAGTGGCGATTTGCGGCACAGGCGCTGCTGCCTGCCTGTTGCCTTGCCGCAAAGCCGATCGAGTGCTGCGATCGACCCTTCCAGTCCCGAACAGCCCGCTATCTCTCTGAAAGCGGATCAAAGCTGCTTGAGTTGGTCGATCGAACCAACCGTGAATCTGGCTCCTGTAATAACCCAATTCTTGCAGCCGCCGCTGCACAAATTCTACTTGTCGGCCTCTGTCGCCCAACTCCAGAAAATCTCCGGAATTAGTCTGTTGGTCATTTTCCTCAGTCAATGAGGTAATTTGAGCTGCCCTCATCTGGGCATCGATAGCAGTCAAAGTAGCAGTGTCAGCGCAGCCGTCAGAAACCAGATTGTAATCTTGCTGAAAACGAGTCACAGCGTAGAGAGTGCGTTCGCGAAACTTGCCGTCAACGCCGCCTTCAAAATAGCCCAAAGCTTTTAATTGCCGCTGGATCAAGTCTACCGTCGCCCCTGTGTCCCCGAACCGCAGCCCTTTGCAACCGCCATTTCCCGAAATATTCCCTGGAAGCGTAACGGGGGGAACAGGCCGGGTGGAACCAAACAGCAAAGCTAAAGTTTGCCTATCGGCAACTCCCGTCACCCGCAGTCGATTAATTCGCTGGAAGTATCTAACCGCATTTTGAGTAACTTCGCGAAAACTCCCTGTGGGACGCGCGCTGAAGTAGCCTAGCTGCTGCAACCTGCGCTGGAGAGCAGAAACACCTGCACCTGCGTCTCCAAAACGCAGCTCCCGATAATTTGTATAAATAGTATTAAAAGGTCGATCGTCCCTGGCAAAACTGTTGAGGGCTATCACAGTAGCTCGATCGGGCCTACCAGTCAGCGACAGTTGATAGTCTCGCTGAAAGTTAGTCAGCGCTTGTTTAGTAACCGGGCCGAGTTGACCAGTCGAAGATCTGGGAAAATAGCCGAGATCCCGCAACCTGTCTTGAACCGCTCGCACATTCGGATAAACCGGATCTATTTGAGCAAAAGCCGAACCGGCTGCACTCAAAACCGACAGCATCAAAGCCAGAGACAGCAAACGGACGTAAGTCTGACTCGATAGGTTTTGCCACTTGATCTCATCAAAAATTTTCGACTCTGCGGGTGCTTCGCAAACAAGAGCAAGTTCGAGGTAAGCAAGAGATTCCATAATTTTTTAGTGTGAAATTGTGGGTGGGTTGTGTGAGCAAGCTGCCAAAAATGATTTTTGGCACGCTTGGCTTGGATTCTACCAACGCTAAGTTCTACATGAAAAGCGCGAAGCACCCGTTTTTTTTTTTAAATACCGTCAAAAATAATTACAGGTAATAACCAAGATAGCATCGCTGCTTCTAGAGACGCGAGACTCAGCAAAAAAGTTTGCAGGCATAGTCTTAGCCTTTAACGCCAAAAGAGAATAAGTTGTGGGGTAGTGCTGGCTAATATTTTATCTGGCTGCCGCTGAAATTACCACAAGACTTGCGAGCAGGCTGTCATCACCTTAATTTGTTGTCTGGTAAAGAGCCTGAAATCGCAGGTTTTTTGTTAAGAAACGCGCCTTCTTCATGTGGCGATTGCGTCTAGGAAAGTACCGCTGATTAACCAAAAAACTAGCCACTAAAAATCCCCACTTTTGCTAGTTGCAAATAGGGCGGGGATTTTTTGATAAGTTGACTTTGTAGTGAAATACCTAACACTAACCTTGCGGTGAGCGTGTAGGCTTCGTGTCTTATTTGCCGTTGCTCTGTTGGGGATATCCATTGGTGAATATTCGTCACTCAAGACGATCCAAGTCTTACACAGCATCTTTGGCTTTGCAGCCTTTATCCCTTCGTAGGGAACCCACGCAGAAACCCTGTTTCCCAAGGCAAAAAACTATTCCGTATGACAAACTTGGATTGTATTTCACATGTTTGACGTATCCCAATAACCAGCGGTTTGTCTTTTCCCCTTTTCTCTCGCAGTTATCCTTGGTAAGCATACTAATGCTACTGTGACCTGTTGTTTGCAGCCGAGTGGGTGGGTCGCAACCACTTATATCTTACCATCTTTTTGTGAGAAATCAGGAAATTTTTGATTATTTCATAGACCTTGCTTGGCTTATATCCCAACGCCCAATTGAGTACAATTACAGCGTGGGACTTACGCCAATTGAGTTAAATTAAGCCGAACCGATCGCAAATTACAGCTACTCCCGCTGCAAAAACAGTAATTGCGATGGCTACCAGCGGGTTTTGCCCTCTGCTCACCGCAAAAGAGGTAACGACCCCAGCTCCCAAAGCCGCAGTAACAGCAGCAGTCGCTAAATCTCGATCGGGACGTTTGTCGTACATATTTTTTATTGTTGGTAGCTGTTAAGCTGAAAACTTACATCTTGTAATCCAAGCTACCACTCTTGCCTCTGCGCCAGGGACAACAGCCTGGGTTTTGCAACTAACCTTAAAATTTTGCTAAGTTTCTTAACATACTCTCCTGAATAACATAAGTTAGGATTATGTATTTTCGAGTTTTTCTGTTGAGTTTTAGCTGTTGAAACCTTTTGTCTGCTGGGCTTTTATGTCAAATTCAGGATTTTGCAGGGGCGAGCGCACCCGCAGTGTCAGCGCATCAAACTGCTATCCCAAATATCGTAAATAAATTTAACTTGACTTTTATTTATAAATATGTATCTCGCTATTTGGAACTACAGACAGGGAAAAACCCAGGGTTGGTAAACAACCTGCACACTACAATTGCTTCGCTGCCCTCACAATCACAGGAGTATATTTTTTGTCTATTTTGTCTAAGTCCTACTCGCCCTCAACTCTTTCAGTATTGCCACCTTTGACCCAACCTTCGCGATTGCCATCCTCAATCCGAATTCGCTGCCACTCTTTGTCGGGCGACTCTTCCAAAACTACGACTTTTTCCTTGTAACCAACACCGCCAATGCGGTTCGAGTCTCGGCTACCAGTATCCCGGAGAATTAAGCCGATCGGCTGAGTCACCACAGCTCGGTAAGCTCCCGGTTCCAGGGGTTTCGGAGACGGGGCATCGCTAGATGTAGAAACTGGGCTAGCCTGGGCTGTTGACTTGGGCCCAGCGCCGGCAACCTGAACTGCTGTTTTGTCGTTGGGAAAAACAGGTTTTTCGGGCACAGTAGTTAGCTTAGCGGCAAAGTAAAGTGCAGCAGCCACGCTAGCACCTGCCATCAGGACGATCGCGAGCAGAAAACCCACTAAAAATTTGAAAACGCTATATACACTGTTCATAAAACCGCAAATGAAGGAAGAAGGAAGAAGGAAGAAGGAAGAAGGAAGAAGGAAGAAGGAAAAAGGAAAAGGGAAGAAGGAAGAAGGAAAAGGGAAGAAGGTTGACTGTTGAGTGTTGACTGCTGAATGTTGAGTAAAATCTGGTAACTGCCAACTGACAACTGGTTACTAACTACTGACTACTGACTTCAAAAGCTTAACCTTGAATCCGGCGGCTCAAACTGCCGTATCTAGAAGCAAGGCGAGCTTTCCCCGCAGCGGCCCAATCTTGGAGAAACTGGATTTGTTCTTGAGCCGTTCTGGCTAAAGGCACCATCTGACTAGCTGATTCTAAAATATCATCTGTGGTAAAGTCTCGATTTTGGCTAAACCCAATGTGCATTGCTTCAATCAAAGTTTGCTCGATTTCGGCCCCTGAAAAATCGGGAGTTTCGTAAGCCAAGCGCTCTAAATCGTAATTTTTGATGCTGTGCGATCGCAACCGCAACAAATGTACCTCAAAAATCGCCCGCCGTTCCTCCTGGCTGGGCAAACCGACAAAAAATATTTCGTCAAACCTGCCTTTTCTCAGCATTTCTGGCGGCAAAGACTGGATGTTGTTGGCTGTTGCTACCACAAACACCGGGGAAGTTTTTTCGGCCAACCAAGTAATAAAAGTCCCGAACACCCGACTGGTTGTCCCGGAATCCCCTTTACCGTCTAATCCCGCAAAAGCTTTGTCAATCTCGTCAATCCACAGCACGCAGGGGGCCAAAGCTTCCGCTAGCTGAATCATTTGCCTGGTGCGGGATTCTGATTCCCCGACTAATCCGGCAAACAAGCGCCCGACATCCAACCGCAGTAAAGGCAAATGCCAGTGGTGGGCGATCGCCTTTGCTGTTAAGGATTTTCCGGTTCCTTGAATTCCGACTAACAACAAACCTCTGGGATGCGGCAAACCGTATTGGCGGGCTCGTTCGGTAAAAGCACCGCCGCGCCGCAGCAGCCATTCTTTGAGATTGTCCAAACCGCCGATATCGGAAATATTTTCGCGGGCTGGGTAAAAATCCAGAATTTGAGTTTGGCGAATTGTTTGGCGCTTTTCTTCTAAAATCAGTTCCGCGTCGTCGGGATGGAGTTCGCCTCTGGTGGCGATCGCCTTTGCCAAAACTCGGCGGATTCGTTCGAGCGACAGCCCTTGACAGGAGCGCACTGTTTCGTCCAGCAAACGCCCTTCAATAGCTTGTCCGGTAGCCCCTAATAGCCTTTCTACCTCAATTTTGATTTCCGTCGCCGCAGGCAGGGGAAACTCCAAAACAGTCATCACTTCGCTGAGGTCTTCCGGGATGGAAATTAAAGGAGATACAATGACAATATTTTTGGGTACAGATTTGAGGAGTCTCGCCAAATTCCGCAGCTTGCGGGAAATCGAGACATCTTCCAAAAACCGCTGAAAGTCGCGCAGAATAAAAATTGCCGGCGCGGAGGCGGGCAATTTTTCTAGAAATTCCAAAGCTTGCAGCGGATTGCGCTTGCCAAAACCGGTATCGTTGGGATTGCCTTGGTAGCCATCAACAAAATCCCAGATGTAGACAGCGCGAGAACCCTGTTTTTTGGCGCATTGGGCGATCGCCGCTTCTACGCGCTCTTCTTCCCGTGTGGGAATGTAAATTAGTGGGTAGCGCGATCGCAGCAGTAGTTCAAACTCGTCGCTAAAAATAGTCATTAGTCAGTTGTCAGTGGTTAGTTGTTAGTCAGTGGTCATTAGTCAGTGGTCATTAGTCATTTAAGGTGGCAAAATACTTACTAAACTACTAAACGTGATTAGAGAACGCCTTCCAGTTTATACCATTCACGATGTAGCGCTTTCGACGCCAGCAAAAGCTTTTGAGGTTATAGGCTTAGAAGAAGCTTTTACGCTGGGGAAAAGAAATGTATTTTCTGCTCATCGTCACGATTACTATGAGGTATTTTGGATTACTCAAGGGTCTGGCACGATCGCGATCGACTTTACCGACTACGAGATTCGTCCTGCAACCCTTTGTTTTCTCTCCCCAGGTCAGGTTCATGCCTGGACGATCGCCGAACCGATTGTGGGGTATCTACTCTCGTTCACGGGCGAGTTTTTCTTAACGGGAGTACAAGACCCCAACGAACTGGCAGAGATGCCGCTGTTTTATACGTTAGGCGATGCACCACTTATCCAGTTGAATGATGAACAAGCTGAGACGTTCCATAACCTGGTGCACAAAATCGAGCAGGAATACCAAGCGTCCTTCCTGGAGAGGGATGCCATGTTGCGCTGCTATTTGCGTATCCTCCTAATCGAAGCGAAGCGTCTATACAGTCCAAACACCACACTGCATCAGTTTGAGGCTGGGTTCTTACTAACTAAGAAACTTTTGGCGCTGATTGAAGTTCACTACCTCACTACTTTATCGGTCGCCGAGTACGCAGACCTGCTTCACGTCACTGCGAATCACCTGAATGAAACGATCAAACGAACGATGAACAAGACTGCTGGAGAGGTGATTCGCGCCCGACTGTTATTAGAAGCTAAACGCTTGCTGCGCTACTCAGATATTGCCATCTCCGAGATCGCTTATCACCTCAACTTTGAAGACCCCTCTTACTTCAGTCGCTTCTTCAAAAAGTACACACGCCTTTCACCCAGAGACTTCCGCGATTTGTTGAAATCATCTCCTCAATTTGAACCATAAAAAGTACCAGCAATCCTCCTCTCTGTCCTAACAGTCACCGTTTCTGCTTCGTTACCTTTAGAAAGTAGGTAGGAACAGCAAGTCTGAACCCCCTAAAAGCATTAATAATTTGTTTGGAGAAAACATCATGCGGAATCAAGAATTCACCTCCGAAGAAGCACGTCGCATTGGTGACAGTTTATCTGTTGATTGGGAAAAATACGACTTAGAGCAGTTCCGGCTGGGACTGTTTGTAGAACTGGAACACGGGATGAAAGATCCCTCTACAGATGTCACTCACGATGACCTGCAAGCGACTGGGAAAATCGCGATCGCCCATCTAAATGACCTGCCCGACTACTACACCAGACTGTACGCGATGTTTGCTAAAGCAGAGCAAGAAAAAAGTGAGGCAGAGCAGCAAAAAGTCTAGTGATTGCGACGCGAAAGAAGCTATCTGGCGCAGAGCGCGCGATCGAGTCAAGCAATTTGAAGAAGGAAAGATCATGACATCACTCGAAGGCAAGAAAACTGTAGTAATTGGAGCAAGTTCCGGCATGGGACTGGCAACGGCGAAAGCAATCGCAGAAGGCGGGGCAAAGGTATTTTTGGTGGGGCGATCGCTCGCATCTCTCAATCGTGCGGCTGAAGCGGTCGGTTATGATGCCCAGGCAATCCCGGCTGACATTGCTGATGAGGATGCGATCGCTGCATTGTTTGAGGAAGTTGGAACCTTCGATCACTTAGTTATCACAGCAGCGGATCTGGCATACGCTCCGATTCAAGATTTTGACAGCGCTGATGCTCATAAGATCGTCAACAGCAAGATTTTAGGAGCGTTCTACGTTGCCAAACATGCGGCATCCCGCCTGAACAAAGATGGCTCCATCACCTTCTTTGCGGGGGTGGCAGCCTGGAAACCGTCTCCCGGAGCGTCAATGGTTGCGACGGCGAATGGAGCGATCGCTGCCTTTGCCCAAACGCTTGCCCTTGAACTCGCGCCTGTTCGGGTCAACGTCGTTTCACCTGGAGTCGTTGAAACGCCCTCTTGGAATGGGATGCCGGAAGCCGAACGTCAGGCTTTCTTTACCGATTTGGCTCAAAAACTTCCGACTCGCCGAATTGGGCAACCAGAAGATTTAGCCGATGCAGTGCTATTTCTGATGAAAAACAGCTACACCACCGGAACTGTGCTGCATGTGGATGGCGGACATCGTTTGATCTGACCTTGTATGACGGTATTTAGGCGCAACGAAGTCAGAATTTGCAACGGACATTATCAGTAGGAGACGTAATGAAAAAACACACAGCTTTAGTCCTCGGCGGACAAGGGATTATTGGGCGGAATCTGATTCACTACCTGGAGCGTCAGGAACACTGGCAGGTCAAAGCGGTTTCTCGCCGTGCGCCGTCTTTCGACACTACAGCAGAGTTTCATTCGATCGACCTGCTCGACCCCAATGCCATTGCCGCTTACTCCCCCTGGCTGGCAGACATCACCCACATCTTCTACGCCGCTTATCAAGAGTATGCAGATACAACCGACCAGAGAAGCGTCAACCTCGGTATGCTCCGCAACATCGTGGAAGCAGTTGAGCGGGACTCAGACAGGTTTCGCCATATTGGTTTCATTCAAGGCGGTAAAGCTTATGGGGCGCACTTTGGGATGTATAAAACGCCCGCCAAAGAAACTGACCCGCGCCACTTCCCACCCAACTTCTACTACGACCAGGAGGACTACCTGCGGGATGCCTCTAAAGGCAAGCGTTGGAGTTGGACAGCACTCCGCCCCGACATCGTTTTCGGTTTTGCTGTGGGTAATCCGATGAACCTGGGCAACGTGCTTGCCGTTTATGCGAGCCTGTGCAAAGAGCTAGGCGTACCTCTACGCTTTCCTGGTACGCCCACAGCCTATGGCATTCTCGCCAACGGTACGAGTGCGTCTCTATTTGCCAGGGCAATGGAATGGGCGGCCCTGAATGAAGTGTGCTATGGCGAAATCTTTAATATCACGAACGGCGATGTATTCCGTTGGAGCCAGGTTTTCCCAAAAATTGCCGCAGCCTTTGGCATCGACTGTGTAGAGCCACAGACCTTTTCGTTAACTGAAGCGATGCGCGACAAAGGTCTGGTGTGGGACGCGATGGTGAAAAAGTACGGTCTTCAACCCAACGCGCTGAATGCTCTAGCCAACTGGCAGTTTGGCGACTTCATCTTCAAGGTCGAAGTCGATGCGTTCTTCGACGTGAACAAGGCACGCCGCTTCGGCTTCCACGAGATGAATCTGGACACTGGTGAAGAAATTCTGAAGCTGATTGGGCAACTAAAGGAACAGAAAATTATCCCCTGCTGATGTTTCAATCAACCTTCAAAGAGAGAAAGAAATCGAGCGTCAATGTTTCTTCCGTTTCAGGATTGGGAGGAGATTGGAACCAAATTTTTTACACAGCAGCGAAAGGTGCAGTTACCAACTTCACGCGATCGCTTGCAATGGAATTGGGAGGTCAGGGCGTTCAGGTCAACGCGGTTAACCCCAGTTTTACGTTGACAGAACTCACCCAGGACATGACCCAGAACGAAGCTCTGACAACTTTGCTCTTTAGCTAAACCCGCCTCTACAGGTATTTACGATCGTTTAACCCGACTTGATATTAGCTAATGACTGCTGACTAATGACTGCTGACTAATGACTCGACTAAGGCAATTGTTGTTTAAGTGACTTCAGAGATGCCCAGCGACTGTCCGATACAGCTTCTGAGATTTCTGTCTCTTCTGCCTCATTTAAATCTATTCCCGGACATTCAGCATCGCATAGCTGCTTGTGCGGCAGTTCCAAACACATTTGCTCGTACACCCAATCGCTGGGAGAGAAATAGCCGGCAGGGGACAAATTTTCCACCAAATCTTCAAAATCAACTTCAAATTCTCCTGAAGTTGAATCAGGCTGATTCGGTTTTTCTTCCAGCCAGATTAGTTCAGATGATTGGAGTTTCAAACGGTGATTGTATTGTTTCAAGCATCTGTGGCACGTGAGAGTAACTATTGTTTCTGCTTTCGCCTTCACCTCAAGATAATTCCCTTGGTGAGCCACTTGCAGTCGCCCCCGCACCGGAGTAAGAGTTTCTAAATCGGGGATAAATTCTTCAAAATCAATGACCTCTTTCCGCTCAGTTTTTGTGAGTAGATGAGGGATATAAATTGTCTCCATAATCTTTTACCTTCCTACTTCTTGAATTCAAAGGTCAAAAGGAATAGTTAATTTTTAACTTCTTCCTTCTTCCTTCTTCCTTCCTTCTTCCTTCTTTAGCGTCAGCGCAGCCGCACTACCAAACGCCGATCGGGTTCTTGCCCTTGACTGTAAGTTTCTATGTCCTCACATTCGCTCAAAAAGCTGTGGACTTGACGGCGTTCTGCCGAAGACAGCGATTTTATTTCAACTTCAACTCCCGTCGATCGGGCTTGATCTGCTGCGTACTCTGCCATCGAGCGCAATTCCTCTTGGCGGCGGATGCGATAGCCATTTAGTTCAACTGTATAAGGAATTGACTCCTCTACTTCCTGACCTATATTCTGAACCGTGTTACAGAGGTATTGAATGGCATCTATTACATTACCGTTTGGTCCGACTAAGATTGCAACTTGTTCTCGAGTCAGATTGCTTTCATCTATTGTCATCCAATAGCAATCTTTTTGTTGTTCGCATACCACTTTTGAAGGAATTGCGGACAGTTGTAGCAATTCTTCTAACCATGCCTGTCCGCGCTGCATTTGAGAGTCTTTCATTGTTGTTAAAATCAAGCCTTTTTCTTGGCACGCTTTGGCTCAAAGGGAAGGGCATCTAATCCCTGATCTTTTTTGGTTTTCGCCTCTGCTTCGTCTACTATTTTTTGCAGGTTTTCCGGCAGCGGTTCTCGCGACAAAATAAACGCTTGAACTGTCTGGAAGATGTTAGCAATCAGCATATACATCAACACGCCGGCGGGCAGCGGGAAGAACAAAAACATCCCTGAAAATATCACTGGCGTCAGTTTGTTAACTGTAGCCTGTTGGGGGTTGTCGTTTGATCCTTGTGCTTGTCCTGAAAGGGTTTGGTTGATGTACAAACTGATGCCGAAGCCCAGGATCATTACCAAAATATCCCAGTGGAGTGTACCGTCTGAGTCGATCGCGCCAACGCGGCCTAGAGCTTCAATAAACAGGAATCCTTTGTTAGTAGCCAATCCGGGGATTGTGCCTTGAACTGTGGCTTCACCGGGCGCTAAGGCGGTGATGTTGCCCTGTTCATCTACCTTGACCACTTCTTCGCCTTTGATGACTTTCCAGCCGGGTTCAAAGTCGATTTCGCTCTTATTTTCTGCAGCTAAAACTTTGAGAGGTTTGCCCTCTGGGGTTTGAAAATTAATCTTGGTTGTTTCGCCGACTGCGAGTTTGTCGCCGCCTGGAATTACGCCCACCACAGGAGCATGAATAGTACCTGTGACGTAAATATTCTGTGGCGGTGTAGCAAAAGCTTGCGGTTGAACAGTTTCGATTTGTTCTTTGGGCAAAACTTGAACGTTGACGGTGTAATTTATGTCAGAAAACGGCGAACCCCTGAGCGTTGCAAACAGTGCAAACAGCACTGGCATTTGCAGCACCAAGGGGAAGCATCCTGCTAGAGGATTACCAAATTCTTTGTATACTTTGCTCATTTCCTCCTGCTGTTTTGCAGGATTTTCTTTATAGAGTTTTTGAATTTGATCTACTCGCTCTTTCATCAATGGCTGCGCTACTTTCATGCGCCGCATATTGCGAAGAGAGCCTGCATTGAGAGGATAAAGAGCAAAGCGAATCACAAGCGTCAGAGCTACGATCGCTAAACCGTAGCTTGGCACGATCCCGTAGAAAAAATCTAGGATCGGGAGCATGAGGTTGTTGGAGAGAAACGAGATACCGAAATCCATTCGCTTTGAGTTAATTTAGGTGCTCTATGTTTGCTGTTGAGAACTATTTTTACCCGCTGAAGGCGAGCCGCCTCAATTTTTAGGGTTTTGTCTCTATCTTAGGACATTGCCCGTCGATCGACCGCCCAGTCTGCGGGTTTGTTGTAATGAGTTTGCCAATACTCGCACTCACTTTACCCTGATTTGAGGGCGAAGCGGTTCGGTTATTTAGCTTGGGCCGCGTTTGCTTTTTGAGCGGCTACGGGCAGTTTTTCGTTAATGTAGTCATACATTGCTCGAAATTTCGGCATAGCTCTGAGTTCCAAGCGGCTGCCATTTTTCATGGTGAGCACCATGTCTCCGTAAGTCCCGAAACCGCGAGGTACTGTGACGATTTTGACTATATCTGAGTAGATAACGTCTGTGCGATCGCCCCCCATCCAACCGCTAGTTACGGACACTCGGCGGCTCGTGATCCGATACCGCAGCCACAGAGCCCGGACAATTCCTCCTACTGCTAGGGGGATTCCGACGACTGTCAGCCCCAGGAGTAAATTGAGGATCAAGTCTCCCGGCGCGGGGCCGCCTTCATAATATACTTCCTCTCGAATTCCCATCTAGTACCTCGGCTTCTACCAACAACTGCTCTAATTCTTGCAGAATTTCTGCATAATTGCACTCTTGTGCGATCGGACGCACGACAATTACTAAATCCCACCCGAACCTTAATCGGGGCAATAGCTGTCGCAAAGCTGCCCGAATCTGACGCTTAATCCGGTTGCGGACTACAGCGCGTTTGCTGACTTTCAGGCTGATGGAAATGCCTGTGCGAGTTGGCTGCAAGGATTTTTCGGCTGTCGGTTTGGCAAATTCGGCGCTTTTTGGTTTACGCAGAGCTCTTAAGCTGAAATGGGCCGAGTTACGGCGCATTCCCTTGCGGTATACGGCGCTGAAGTCTTTTCGGTGCTTAAGTCGGTTTGTCTCGGGCAACATGGCGTAGGGCGATCGTTGAGGCCTCTCAACCTTGATGCAGTGCTAGACCGCGAGGCGGTGGCGACCTTTGCTGCGACGAGCTTTGATTACCAATCGACCGGTTGCGGTACGCATTCTGGCGCGAAAACCCGATGTTCTTTTTCTTTTGCGGCTGGTTCCGTGCAGGGTTTGCTGTGTCATTTTGATTTCTCCCGGCTTGTTACTTTACTTTTGATTAATATTCACAATCTTCTAGTATACCATATAGTTGTTTTCTTGGCAATAAAATTTTTCACAGTTGAGATGTAATGAGAGTAAGAGTGAAGTCGCGGTATTTTTGTATTATATTAAGTATTATATTATACCGAAACTGCGATCTAATTATTAGTTAGACAGACAAAACCATCTTCTACTTAAAGTATTTGTATTCATATTTGCTTTCGCCTTAGATAGCGGTTTAGTTAAGATTGTGAAAAAAGCTCCATTACCGTAATGACAAAGTTACCTAGACGTACAAACTCTCAGAGAATTGGTGGAAGTGCTGCTGACCTTCTAAATTCTGTTTTCACTAATTTTTGTAATGTTATTCCTGTTCCACAAGATCGGGATATGGGGATTGATTTCATTTGTGAGCTTATTCAAGAAGAGTACCCAACTGGAAAGTTATTTAACGTTCAATGCAAAGGTACAGAAGAGTCTGAAATCAAAGGCGATTCACTTCGATTTTCTATTGCTGTAACGACTCTTAATTATTGGTTAATCCAGCCAAACCCAACATTTTTAGTTGTAGTTGATCTTCAAACTTGCAGTTTCTATTGGTCTTTTCCAAAGGATTTTCTTAGCTCGCTTAATAAAAACTGGCAAGAACAACAAACGGTTACGATTCCAGTTCCTCTTCAAAATCGTTTTGAGCAAGATGTAGATGCACTGCCTGCTCAATTGGTATCAATAGTTAATATGCAAGCTTCAGCTACTCCTCGGCAGGGCGATTATCTTGGAACATTGACGCTGGAATTTGACAGGTCATCCTCGCCAGAGAGAATGACTATCAAAGGATTAATGCATTACTACTTAGAAGGTAGTCGAATCGCTAATGCCAAGTGTGGATATGGAAGCCCGGGTTCTACAGTTACAGTCTATGCACAAACATTGGGTGGTGAAGGATATAGTAAGGAAGTTAAAGCTATAGCTTGGGGTGAGTTAAAAGGAGGAGAAGCTATCCTACTGCAAATGCCAGTTGAAAGAAATTATATTCTTAGTCATGAAACCTTTGAAAAAATATGTTATTTACTAAGCCTTGACTTTACTAATTGCGAGCTACACAAAAATCTCATGTCACGCGGAGGTTATCCTGGGGGAAGCATTTCAGTAATAGTAGACGGAAGGCCTATTTCAGCAATAGCTTGGTATGAAATACCACAAGGTAAATTAAATCTTTTCAAGGTGGATGGGCAGTGGTATGCCATTAGCCTTGTGGCTAGTAAAACAGTTTCTACGGAAACAAGGGAAAGGAGGACGGGTAGTTATCTGCATCCAGATCCGAGAAGAGATATACTTTGGCACTATTTTGATTTGTCTGGCCGTAAATAATCTTTACCCTTGAAGTTTCCAAACACGCTTTAAATTTGACTAGCTGGTGAAGGAGATTTCGGTTGCGTTTTCACTACCATATCCCTAACTTTCCAAGATGATATTGCAAGGGCGATCGCCCTTAACGGAAAAAAATCAAATCCCAGACTTTTCAAACTTTTCAAAATCCCAGAAGTCGGGGATTTCCTCTCCTATTCACAAAAAATCAAATCCCAGACTTCTAAATTCATCCGTGTTCTTCCGTTATTTCAGTTCAACATTTACCGTAGCAGACATCCCCGGTGCAATTCGCGATTCATAGCCTTTAATGCTTTCGGCATCAAACACAACTTTTACCGGAATCCGCTGCACAACTTTGGTGAAATTGCCCGTAGCATTATCGGGAGGCAATAAGGAGAATTGAGCGCCAGAAGCAGGGGAGAAACTATCGAGATGACCTTCAAACTTGCGACCACCAAAAGCATCTAATTTGATTTCTACTTTTTGGCCTGGTTTCATGTTTGCCAGTTGCGTTTATTTGAAGTTAGCAACTACCCACAAATCGTTACTTACGATCGCCATTAACGGAGTTCGCGACCGCCCCCGTTGCCAGACTTCAACGGATTTGTAGCCGATTTGTCCGGCGTGCGGTGCTATTCGTATAGGAAAGTTGCACTGCTTTTTTTTAGAGTGCGTAGTATTTTGCGGTTATTTGTAATGTAGTGGAGGTAGATGCTGCTGCGCTTTACTAATAAAGATTGATTTGTCGGTTTAGGAAAGATTGACGATCGCCCCATCAATCAGTGGGCAAAAGAGTTCTCGATCGGCCTTGTGAAATCCCCTCGACAGCTCGATATCGGATTTCAGCTACCAGCGGGGGCAATACGTCTTGCAGTTCCCTGCCGGAGTCTGTCAGCCAAAGGCGCCAAATGCGGCCATCGCGACTGTCTCTCTCTCGGCGGACTAGGCCTCTTTCTTCCATGCGATCGATCGCGCCTGTCAACGTCCCGCCTACGTGTTGCAGTTTGTCGCCAATGCTGGAAGTCGGCAAACCGTCTTCTGGCCACAAGCAGCACAGTACCAGCCAGTGAAAAGCGGTCAGCCCAAAGGGTGCCAGCAGGTTTTTTGGCGATCGACTGCTACGCTAAAACCGGGAATCCGCCTTCTGCCGGATATGTTAACAATTCTTATTGTTCTTAAACTAGAAAGAGTAAATCTAGTTTGCAATCAGAATTTATGTTGCTTCCACCCGACCAACGCACCAAGTTAGACGACACCGACGACAATTTGTTCTATTCCGCTCCCCGGTTTGTGACTCACGTAGACGATGGATTCATTGAGCAACTCACCGGATTATATCGGGAACGGCTGAAACCGAATACTCGGATTTTTGATATGATGAGCAGTTGGGTTTCTCACTTGCCCGACGAGATGCAATTTGCCCATGTCGAAGGGCACGGCATGAATGAAGAGGAGTTGGCCAAAAATCGCAGGCTGAATCATTATTTCGTGCAAAATTTGAACGCAAATCCCAAATTGCCACTGCCGGATGCAGAATTTGACGCGGTTGTCAACTGCGTTTCGGTACAGTATTTGCAGCAGCCGGATGCGGTTTTTGCCGAGATTCACCGGATTTTGAAGCCGGGGGGCGTAGCAATTATGAGTTTTTCCAACCGGATGTTTTATCAAAAGGCGATCGCGGCTTGGCGGGAAGGTTCCGAGGGCGATCGGGTAGAATTAGTCAAGGGTTACTTTGATTCTGTCAAAGGAGCGAATATACCCGGATTTAGCAAGCCGGAAGTAATTGTTCGCAAGCCTAACTTGCCGAGTTTTATGCAAATGCTGCGAATAGCAAGCGGCGACCCGTTTTATGCGGTAGTTGCTTACCGCCAAAGTTAGTAATAGGAGGTTGAGGTTTCGCTGTCGATCGACCCCAACCCAACTGTGAATAGGGCAAGCATCTTGCCTGCCCTACAAAACGTAAACTATCTTGACATTTTGTGGTTGCCACCAGGGGGTCGCGTCACTATTATATATATTCAACCCCATAAAAGCGATGCAATTTTTAGAACGATTAAAGCCGATCCCACGCGACAAGAATGTCAGAGTTTTTTTAATGTATTTTCTTTTGCTGGCTCTGCTGACGAAAGCCGATATCCAATCTGTTGCTGATGCTTCTAGAATAGCCACTATTAAATCTTTGGTGGAATATCAAACTTTTACGCTGGATAACTCTCAATTGGGAGACTCCAAATTATTTACCATCGACAAGTATTTTTACAACAACCACTTCTATTCGGATAAACCGCCGCTGCCAGCACTTATGGGAGCGGCAGTTTATTTTTTATTAAGAAACCTCTGCGGTATTGATTTGTCGAATAATTTGGGATTAACTTATTATGTCGTGACCTTGACAACTGTGGGAATCCTCTCTTGTATAGGTTTAGTTTATTTTCACAAAATTTTGATAGAAATATTTGAGATAGAGGAAGGGTGGGCGAATTTAACAACATTTTTGGCTGCAACGGGAACTTTGATTTTGCCTTATTCACTTACTTTTAACAATCATAGCCTCGCTGCAGTATGTCTGATAGTCAGTTTATATTACTTATTAAAATTTGAAATTAACGACATCCGAAATGTTATCCTTTGCGGTATTTTGGTATCAATTGCGGGGAATATTGACATCACGTGCTTTTTATTTATTCCTTTTTATCTAGTTTTTTTTACAACCAAATCAATCAAGGCTGCTTCTGTATTTCTCCTATCATGTATTCCTTTATTAGTAACTTATTTCGGCTTAAATATATATCTTTCGGGCAGTATAGTCCCGCCCGCAATGAATGCCGCGCTGTGGGAGTACCCGGGATCTCTTTTTAGCAAGGAAAATCTGTCAGGACTGGCGACACAGAAGAGCTTTTTAGGGACGCTGAAATATGCCTTTACCTTGTTTTTAGGCAATCGAGGATTGTTCTCGCATACTCCTCTTTTGGGCTTCTCAGTTATTGGTGTTATGGCAGTTTTGAGACAAAGAAGATTGCCGTATAAAACTCCCTACCTGTACGGTATTCTGGCGTCTGTAGCTTTCATGCTAATCTATACCTTCCGCACAGTTGGATATGGCGGCTATTCCTACGGCGTCAGGTGGTTTGTCGCTCCTATGTTTATATTGTGCTTGCCCTTAAGTCACGTTATAAACCAAGTTAGAAGCTCGCGGTTGCTGAAAAAGTTTTTTGTAGTTATTGCCTGTATGTCGATCGCAATTTCTCTTGTGGGGACTTACAATCCCTATCCCAACGATTCTACCGGGAAAGTACGCCTTTGGGACGGTTATGTTTCGGGATATACGTTTGTGATTAATGCCAATAACATCGCCAATCACTCCTCAGTTATGTATAAATTAAGCTTCACCGTCAGCGGTGTCGCCATATATTTTATGTTGCACCAGTTATTGAAAAAATTAAAGCAGACTCCCAACATCCCTCCCGAGAATGCAGTGTAATGAAGTAAGGCAATCTATCTAATTATGAAAGCATATCAGCAAATAGCAATCGACGAATGCGGCGAACCTTTAGTCCCTATTCCACCAGAACATTTTGCCTTTGAAATTCCACACCCTTATCAAAAGTTGGGTGCTCCCTATCACAACAGCAAAGCAGATTCGCCTTACTATTTGCGGCAAGGAGTGGTAGATAGTTTAATCGCCGCTCAAACTGAGCTACAGCAAAATTATCAAAATTGGAAAATTCTGATATTTGACGCTTATCGACCCGTGGAAGTCCAGCAATTTATGGTGGATTATACTTTCAATCAAATTGCCCTAGCTCAAGGCTGCGAATTTCCGGTTTCCGAAGACAAACGCCAAGTAATTATAGAACACGTATATCAATTTTGGGCCGTACCGAGCCTCGATCGCGCGACGCCTCCTCCTCACAGTACAGGTGCAGCTTTAGATATAACTTTAGTGGATGAAAATAATCGGCAAATTAATATGGGTTCTCCGATTGATGAAATATCAGAACGTTCTTATCCGGATTATTTTGGTAATAGAGATCGCGAACCAGAACAGCAATATCACCGTCACAGGCAAATCTTAAAAAATGCGATGATAGCTGCGGGTTTTCAGCAGCATCCTAACGAATGGTGGCATTTTTCTCTGGGGGATCAGATGTGGGCTTGGTTGACAAATCAAAACAATAGTGGTAGTCAATTTATCGCCCGATACGGCCGCTATTAAAACGGGACGCAATTAAATCTGGACTGGCGCACTCGCAACCTTGAGAAACCGCGTTTATTGACAAAAAACCTCAGCTTTTAGGTGCTTTATTCGGCAAAAAACCAAGTTTCTGACACTCTATGCGTCCCGGACTATAAAAGCTCGATCGGCATAAATCATTTGTATCATAAGACACTACAACTATTGCCAGCGGGGTAGCGGTGGTTTAAAATCAACGAGAGCGAACAAGTGCAGGCAAATCGAGCCAGCACCGCAAACCCTAAAGGATAACTCAGAGTTCACCCAATGAAAGCACTCATCCTCTCTGGCGGCAAAGGAACACGCTTGCGTCCCCTCACCTATACGGGTGCTAAGCAGTTGGTTCCTGTAGCAAATAAGCCGATACTGTGGTACGGAATTGAAGGAATTGTGGCGGCTGGGATTACGGATATTGGGATTATTATTAGTCCTGAAACCGGAGAAGAGGTGAAGACGAAAACAGGAGATGGATCTCGCTTCGGTGCAAAAATTACTTATATCTTGCAAGAAAAGCCGGCGGGACTCGCTCACGCGGTGAAAATTGCCAGACCGTTTTTGGGCGATTCTCCGTTTATTATGTATTTGGGAGATAACTTAATTGAAAATCAGCTAGATCCGTTTTTAGAGATTTTTAACACGCAAAAACTAGACGCTCTGATTTTGCTGCGTCCAGTTCCCAATCCCTCTGCTTTCGGTGTGGCAAAAGTTGATGAGAAAGGAAGAGTTTTGGAGTTAGTAGAAAAACCCCAAGTCCCGCCATCGAATTTAGCACTGGTGGGGATTTACTTTTTTGCTCCTACTATTCACGAGGCGATCGATCAAATTCAACCTTCGCCCCGGGGCGAACTCGAAATTACCGATGCCATTCAACAGCTCATCAATCAGGAAAAACACGTAGAAGCCTGCAATTTAGAGGGTTGGTGGCTGGATACGGGGAAAAAAGACGATTTGCTGAGTGCAAACCAAATCATTTTAGATAGCCGTATCGTAGCTTCAACTGAATTAAAAGTAGACGCCAAAAGTCAAATTATCGGGCGAGTGCAAATAGGGGAAGGAACGGAGGTCATTAATTCTACAATTCGCGGGCCAGTGGTAATTGGGGAAAATTGCCGCATTGAAAATTGCTTTATCGGGCCTTACAGCAGTATTGCCGATCGCGTGACGATGATTGATGCTGATATCGAACACAGTGTAATATTGCAAGGGGCGAAAATACTTGGCATTCACCAACGAATTGTTGACAGCGTGATCGGGCAGCGAGCTCAACTAACCATTGCGCCGGCTCGTCCAAAAGCTCTGCGGTTTCTGATTGGTGATGACAGTCAAATTGAGTTAGCTTAAATTGAGATATTGCCAATATCGGAAGCAATAATCCTGATTTAACAAGAGATGAATTTTCTTGTGGGGTGGGCATCCTGCCCGCCCTTGAGCAGGCATCTTGCCTGTGCACAATTACTTACAATTATTCACACAGCAAAGATGGCTGTTCACCATTAGTTACAATGAGTGAAACAGCAAATATGCCTGTTCCATAATAAGTCATAGTAAGTTATCTAAAGGAGAGGAAAGTTTGCACTACGAAGAAATACCAACTCAAAAGATAATAGATAGATTGCGGCAAACTTTGGAGCCGCGAATTGGTATTGCTGAGCCGCCGTTGTTGGGAACCGAAAATAGTGCGATCGCCCGAGATGAAGATGACGAAGACATCGCCCTTTTAAAGACCGGTTTCGACATTTATAACATCCCCATCACCTCTTACCAAAGACGGCTGGGTTCCGCAGTAATTGCAGTTAGAAAAATAGTCCGAAAATTGCTCAGACCCGTACTCGAACGACAAGTAATTTACAATTTTGCGAATACCCGCGTCGTTCAAACATTGAGCATTCAATTGCAAAAATTGCAAGAAAATCAACAAACTCTAGAGAAAAAAATTCAATCCGAATTCAGCAGCGCATCTCCCGAAGTTACAGCACAGCTTGAGACTCAACAAAATGCGATCGCAGCTTTTCAGTCTGAAATAGAGCAAATTAAAGCAGTGCAGCAGCAACATACTGCTATTTTAGAGAAGATTACCGCTGAATTGCTCGCTCGACAACAATAAAGCATCAAAGATGACCACACTGCCCATATGCTCGTTAATTATAGTCAACTATAACGGTCTGCGCCACACGAAAGATTGCTTAAAATCTCTACAAAAACTTGCGTATCCCGAACAGCAACTAGATTTAATTGTAATTGATAATTGTTCTCAAGACGATTCCGTTACTTCCCTGCGCGAACTATTTCCAAAAGTTCGCATTTTTGTCAACTCCGCCAACAACTTTGCTAAAGCCCTCAACCTCGGCATCAGCGAAGCAAAAGGGAAATATATCGCCTTTCTAAATAACGATGCTACCCTTGACAGTCACTGGTTAGAGATTCTTGTAAAACGGCTAGAAACTAATAAAGAAGTAGGTGCGACTAGCGGCAAATTGCTGTTTAAAGACGGGCGAATTAACAGCGCAGGTATTCAGCAATTACCTAATTTTTATTGGCAAGATGTCGGTTTTGGCGAAAAAGATTCGGGACATTACGATACAGAACGGGAAGTCGAAGGGCTTTGTTGGGCGGCGGTGCTTTTTCGCAGGGAATGTCTCGAAGATGTGGGGCCGATAGATGAAGATTTTGTCATGTACTTTGAAGATGTAGAGTTTGCCAAACGCTGCCACAAACGCGGTTGGAAAATGCTTTATACTCCCGCAGCAATCGCCCATCACGAATATCGTGGTTCGAGTAAAGGAAGCAAACTTACCGAGTATTTCTGCAATCGCAATCGGTTTTTGTATTTGGCAAAACATGAACCGTTGCAGTTAGTCAAAGGAATTCATACTTCGGATTTTTTTACTAACAAGCAGTACGATTTGCTGTTCGAGAGTTTATTTGTAGCGATTAAAAAGCTGCTTGATTATCAGAAACCAGAAATCATTGAAACTGTATTGCCACAGTTGTCGGAAAAGTTGGCGGTGATTTACAGTCGGAGGAAGATCGATCGCATTTTGTCTCGATTGCAGGTGGTTCGGGGCGATCGCAAAATGTCGATCGCCATTTACGATCACGGACTGCATTTTATTGGTGGCGGTCAAAAATACGTCGCTACCATCGCCTCGCTGCTACAAAATGAATTTGACATTACTTTTATCGCCAACAAACCAGTTGCTATTTCCGACTTAGAATCGTGGTACGGACTCAACCTTTCAGGATGCAAAATTAAAATTCTTCCCTTGGCGTTTTACGAGAAACGCGGAATGCAGTGCATCGATTCCAGCATCATCGTGGAAGATATGGAAAATCCCTTTGATGAAATTGCCAGAGAAAGCAAAAACTACGATATTTTTATCAACGCGAACCAACTGGAAAAAGTCAAACCACTGTCGCCGATCTCAATATTTTTCTGCCACTTTCCCAATACCTTCCGCAACTGTCACTTTGCTGTCGATGACTACACTTTCATTATTGCCAACAGTCAATTTACTGTTAAGTGGTTGGAGAAACGCTGGAACCTACAGCCAACTTTTATGCTTTATCCGCCCGTGGAAATGGCAACAGTTAAAGTGCCGAAAGAAAAAATAATTTTGGCGGTGGGACAGTTTGAAGCTGGGGGCACAAAAAAGCAAATTGAACTAATTAAAGCTTTCCGCAGTTTGTTAGGAGATTATCCCGAAGAATTTCAAGGATGGCGGCTCATTTTAGCCGGAAGTAGCATTCCGAAAAATCCTTATTTAAAGACGGTTCAGAATTTATTGAAGCAAGATTCAAGGGCGATCGAGCTAAAAGTCAATGCTGACTTTGATGATGTAAAATCACTTTATGCTAGAGCGAGCATCTTTTGGCACGGCTGCGGTTTGGGTGAAGTCAATCCTCAAAGACTTGAGCATTTCGGGATGGCAACTGTAGAAGCAATGCAAAACTGTTGTGCTCCGATTGTTTTCAACGGCGGCGGCCAACCGGAAATTGTCGAACATGGGCGATCGGGCTTTTTGTTCAATACCGTTGAGGAACTGTGCCAGCATTCACATCAACTAATTGTTAATCCCGATTTGCTAGCAGAATTTCAAGCTGGTGCACAGCAACGCAGTCAGAACTTTAGACGCGCACGTTTCGATAAAAAAGTCAAGAGTTTTTTTGAGATTCTTCACCAAGAGTATGCTACAATTCGGCTGCCAAATCCTGCCGATATAGCTCAAATGCTCGATCGAACTTAAAGGCTAATTAAATAGTCCACCAGGGCTTAAAACCCCTAGCCAAAAGCTAAAGTCCTCTTGCAGAGGACTAATATCAAAGTCGATTTTATTACCGTTTTCTTCAGTCCGCGCAGGCGGACTTTGTATGTGTAGTTGCGACTTCCAGTCGCCGGATATCTAAAATCATGTCTAATTCACTGTTAATCAATTTGTCCTTCTTAACACCCGAACCCACGGGAATCGGGACTTACGCCGCTAATCTTTTCCCGCAACTGCAACAGCTAGAACCCACATTACTTGTTTCCCAGCAAATTGAAAATTATACTTGCTATCAAATCCCCGACACTCTAACACCGAATCGCGGCCCGAAAGGACAAATTAACAGGCTGCTGTGGACTCAGTTTGAGTTACCAAAAATTTACCAAAAATTGCAGTCCACCCTGATGTTTTCCCCAATTCCCGAAGCACCTTTGTATTCTGGCTGCCGCTACATCGTCACAGTTCACGATTTAATTCCTTTGCGATTTCCCCGACGGTTTTCTCGTTTAACAGCTTATTTCCGCTACTACATACCGCAGGTTTTGCGGCAAGCAGAACACATTATTTGCGATTCTCAAGCAACGGCGGCAGATGTTGCTAACTTTTTCCAGATTCCGCGTCAGAAAATGACCGCAATTCCCCTAGCTTGCGATAATATTAATTTTAGATATCTCGACTTGCCCGCCAAAAATTATTTTCTTTATACCGGCAGACACGATCCTTACAAAAACTTGGAAAGATTGATTGCTGCATTTGCGAGTTTGCCCGATCGCGCAAATTACGAATTGTGGCTAGCTGGGCCTCCCAATGCCTACACGCCGCAGTTGACAGCACAAGTTGAAAAATTAGGTTTACAATCTTTGGTAAAGTTTCTCGGTTACGTTCCCTATTCTAAATTGCCCATACTGATGAATCAGGCGATCGCCCTAGTTTTCCCTACACTTTGGGAAGGATTCGGCTTACCAATTTTAGAAGCAATGGCTTGCGGCACACCCGTCATCACATCCAACTTGTCATCGATGCCAGAAGTAGCCGGAGACGCCGCCTTATTAGTCAATCCTTACAGCGTCGGAGAAATAGCCGAAGCCATGCAAACAGTAGCCACCGATTCAAAAGTGCGATCGAACTTAAAAACTGCGAGTTTAGCCAGATCCTCTCAATTTAGCTGGCACAAAACCGGAAAAGCAACCGCCAACATCTTACAGCAATATCTTTAAATCTTCCCTCTCTTCCTTTCTCCTCTCTGCGTCCTCTGCGCCCTCTGCGGTTAAAAAAATCCCAGCAAAAAACCGCAATCTACATATTATCCCATGCCCAATCCCCAATCTAACTTACTAATCAACCTCTCCTTCCTAATTTCCAAACCAACCGGCTTAGCCATCTACGCCAAAAACCTATTTCCCCACCTAAAATCCCTCAATCCCACATTACTAACAGCAAAAAATTTTCCCAATAGCAACTGCTACCAAATCCCCGCCAATCTAACACCAGAACAAGGAACCAAAGGACACATCAACCGATTGGTGTGGACACAAACCAAACTTCCCAAAATTTACAAACAGCTAAAATCTAACCTGTTATTTTCCCCAATTCCCGAAGCTCCTTTATTTGCAGGTTGCCGCTATATAATTACAGTACATGACTTAATAGCGCTGCGATTTCCCCGGCGCTTCGATCCTCTGACACCTTATCACCGCTACTACATTCCCCAAGTGCTGCGGCAGGCTCAACACGTCATTTGCGACTCAGAATCAACAGCCAAAGATATCGCTAATTTTTGCAATATTCCTACTACTTTAATTACGCCAATTTTCCCCGGATACGATACCAGTTTTTTCCGTTTTTTAGACTTACCAACAAGCAATTATTTTCTTTATATCGGCCGCCACAATCCGTATAAAAACGTGCAGCGAGTTGTAGCAGCCTTTGCTGCTTTGCATCATAATTCCGAGTACGAATTGTGGATAGCAGGTTCGGAAGACAAACGCTATACGCCACTGCTGAAGGCGCAGGTTCAAGAATTGGGATTGGTCGATCGAGTAAAATTCTTAGATTACCTCCCCGCAGCCGACTTGCCCAAAGTCATCAACCAAGCGATCGCGCTGGTTTTCCCCAGTCTTTGGGAAGGATTCGGCCTCCCCGTGCTTGAAGCAATGGGCTGCGGCACTCCTGTCATCACCTCTAACCTGTCTTCAATGCCCGAAGTGGCGGGGGGTGCCGCCTTATTAGTCAATCCCTACAGCGTCGAGGAAATTGCCTCTGCTATGCAAGAGCTTGCAGTCGATGCCAAAGTTCGATCGCACTTGCGGGAGCTCGGTTTAGCCAGAGCAAAACAATTTAGCTGGGAAAAAACAGGGCTGCAAACTGCTGCTATTCTCGATCGATATCTTTAACGAAGGAAGAGGGAAGAGGGAAGAGGGAAGAGGGAAGAGGGAAGAAGGAAGAAGGAAGAGGGAAGAAGGAAGAGGGAAGAGGGAAGAAGGAAGAAGTCAGTAGGTAGATTAATGCCCCATGCCCCATGCCCAATTCCCAATTCCCCCTCCCCCTGACAGCCTGAGTGAGGGACTGTAGCCCCTTTTACTTATTGATACCCAACTGATCGCCGCGCTTGTACTGCTGATAAGCCGCAAAAAACAGCCCCGCCAGAGTAACAAAGATTAGACCCAGAACAATACCTGAAAGTAGCGGTTCTACCATGAGAGCTCCTTAACGTTAAGATTTAACAACCTATTTTTAATATTACCAGCACTTATACAGATGAATTTTCCCAAAAGCAGCCTTCCGTGGGTCTCAGAGCTTGCTCTCCCCGCTGCGAACGATTAAGCTATGTTATGAGAAATAAATTTTCTTGTAGATACTATTTTTAATTGAACTCCTTTGAATAACCAACTTGCCAGGAATGAAATTAAAAACCCGATCGAGCGACTTGCCATATTTGCGCTAGCGGTGTTGGTTGCCATCATGTTGGCGAGTATGACAATTCGTCAGTTTCAAGTCGCCGATCCTTACGTCAAAAGCGTACTATCCCTGACGGGCAACCCGTTTCAGGGTTCCGCCATCTTTCAAATGAACTGTGCGGGGTGTCACACATCGGTTTCAGAAAGTCAAGTCGGGCCCAACTTGCACGGAGTGTCCGAGCGCAAATCCGAATTCGATCTGATCCGGCAAGTCACCAGCGGGCAAACCCCACCAATGCCCCAGTTTCAGCCGAGTCCCCAAGAAATGGCAGACTTGCTAAAGTATCTCGAACAAATTTGACCAAAGAAGGGGAACGGAATTCGTTCCCCTTCTTTGGCAGAGCCTCTAAACATGGGTTTAGAGGCTCTGCTTTCGGGTAGTCCCTCTCTGCTGGGACGACAGGCAAGTGTAGGAGCGGTTGCAACTGCCGAGTTCGATCTGCGGACTAAACCAACAAGCTAAAACTCTGAGCTGATAACTGGCTCGGCTGCACGCCCGTCACTATAGCCAAAATCTGGTCGCTGTTAGCAAGCCCGATCGCCGTCGAGCCATTAGTTTCGGTCAATAACAGTTGATTGAAGTCCAAGCCTCCCACCAACTCGATCGAATCCACTCCTTCGGTGAAGTTGAAAATGGTGTCAATTCCTCCGCTCGCTGACAAGACAAAGCCATTGCTGCCAATGCCGCCGACGAGGGTATCGCTGCCAATGCCACCAAAGAGCAAGTTATCGCCGGTGTCACCAAAGAGCAAATCATCGCCGCTGCCGCCAATTAAGGTATTGTTACCCTCGCCGCCGCAGAGAGTGTCATTGCCTTGATCGCCAATTAGCACGTCATCGCCAGCGCCTCCCAAAATTACGTCATCGGCTTTGCCGCCGTACAATACGTCATTGCCTTCGTCACCAGAGAGAGAGTCGTTGCCGCGATTGCCATAAATCGTATCGTTACCGCGATCGCCAAAAATCAGGTCAAACCCTTTGCCACCGTAGAGAGTATCGCTATCAATGCCTCCGTAGACAGTATCGTTGGCAATATTGCCATTGATGTAGTCCCCGCCCCCTCGACCAAAGATCAAATCGTTGCCGCTCAACCCCAAGATAGAGTCATTGCCGACACTACCCACGATCGTATCGTCGCCGTTAGGGCCATTGATCACATTACCCGCTGAAGAAGTGCCGGGTTCATTGGGAGTAGCGATCCTGGGGAAGTTCTCAGGGCAAACCAAATCTGTCGGTACAGGCGTCGGCGTCGGTGCAGGTGTCGGTGTCGGCGTCGGTGCAGGTGTCGGTGTCGGCGTCGGTGGCGGGGTCGGAGTCGGCGTCGGTGGCGGGGTCGGAGTCGGCGTCGGTGGCGGGGTCGGAGTCGGCGTCGGTACAGGTGGCAGTGGTGGCGGGGTCGGAGTCGGCGTCGGCGGCGGAGTCGGCGTCGGCGTCGGCGCTGGGAAGTTCCCGAAGTTGATGCCAGTGACAATAGCGCCCGAAGTTAGGGTGATGTCGGCGGGTTCGGGTGTGCTTTGGGTAAACCCAGTTTGGTTTACCTCCCGGACACGGTAGGTTCCCGGCGTTAGGTTCGCGAACAGGTAGTTGCCGCTGTTGTCTGTGGTAGTAGTAACAGGAGCAGGAGCAGTTCCAGCTACGACATTGGTTAACTGAATTTGGAAATTGGGTAAACCCGGTTCTCCAGCATCCTGAGTGCCATTGTTGTTGGTGTCTTGGAACTTCAGGCCTCGGATCGCCCCGGGTTGTGGCAGGAAGTTGCCGAAGTCTATGCCCGTGATGTTATTTGGAGGATTAACAGTAACGGGGGCGGGGTTGGGGGTCGTCTGCGTCCAGCCGTTTTGCGGGACTTCCCTTACCTGGTAAGTACCTGCGGGTATATCTCGGAGAGTGTAGTTGCCCGCTGCATCAGTGATGGTAGTCGGTTCGCCCTGCTGAAACAATCCATCCGGATTGATACTGTCGAGAAATATTTGCCAGTTAGCTAGCCCCAATTCTCCGGCATCCTTAACGCCGTTGTTGTTGAGGTCATTGAATTTTTGACCGCTGATTGTGCTCGACTGGAAGTTACCGAAGTTGATGTTAGCGATGTCTTGACCGCTAGTGACAGTGATGTCGGCCGGGTTGGGGGTAGTTTGCGTCCAAGTAGGCTGCAAGACTTCCCGCACCTTATAGGTTCCGGCTGACAAATCGGAGAATTTGTAGTTGCCGGCGGCATCGGTGAGGGTGTTCGGTTCCCCGGTGTCGAGAGTGCCGTTGTTGTTGGTATCGAGGAAGAATTGCCAGTTGGGTAGTCCTGTTTCTGCTGGCGCATCTTGGATGGCATTTTTGTTGAGGTCATTGAACTTCAGACCACTAATCGAGTTGGGCTTGAAGTTGCCGAAGTTGTTGTTTTGGGAGTTTGTACCGCTGGTGACGGCGATCGTAAACGCGCCTGAAAGGGTAGGCGTCGCTGGGTTGACGGGGGGTACAGTTTGCGTCCAGCCAGTTTGTGGCACTTCCCGCACTGTATAAGTGCCGGCTGTAAGGTCGTCGATCTCATACTGACCCGTAGCATCCGTGATTTCGCTTTCTTCATCAGCATCGAAGGTGCCGTTATTGTTGGCATCCACGTAGATTCTCCAGCCTCCTAGCGGTTGTTCTGCTGGCGCATCTTGGATGCCATTTTTGTTGAGGTCATTAAATTTGATCCCGCTGATTTTGCCCAACTGGAGGTTGCCGAAGTCTTGAGCCGTAATGTTTGTGCCGCTGACCGGGTTAATTGTATAAAAAGCCGGGCCGGCGGTTTGTGAGAAACCAGTTGGCACATCTTCTCTCACAAAGTGCCTACCGGAGCCGACGTTGGCAAAGCTATACGTCCCAGGAGCCGCAGGCGCGGTTCCGGTAACTTGAGAGGCGATTTCCGCGTCGCCTGTATCTAAAGTGCTGTTATTGTTAGTATCTTTGAACAAGCGAACGGTAGTGCCGTTGAGCGGCGTGTCATCTGCAGAGAAGCCGTTGCCTGTGAGGTCGGTGAATTTGGTGCCGCTGACGGTGATGTTTTGGAAAACGCCGAAGTTTTGGGCGGTTACGGGAGTACCGCTTTGGGCGCTAACGAGAATTGCGGCAGCGGGGAAAGAGATGCTGGAGTTGGCTGGGGCCGTGGCTTGTATCAGGTAATTGCCGGGGCCGATATCAGCGAATGTGTAATCTCCGGTTCCCGCAGTGGTTTGTGCAGTGCCGACAACAGTATCTGTGCCGACTTCTAGCGTACCGTTGGCGTTGGTGTCTTTGTAGAGGTTGACCGTGACGCCGTTTAATACGGTGTCGTCGGGCGTGAAGCCGTTGCCCGCGAGATCGGTGTAGGTTTTGCCCGCGATCGATGTTTTCTGGAAATTACCGAAGTTGGCACCCGTGACATTAACAATACCCGTATTTGCCGGAGTCGGGCCGAGAGTCTGCACCCAAGCAGTCGCAGGCGTTCCAGCGGGGGGCGCTTCTGTAATCGGAGTATCGGTTTTTACGTCGCGGAGGATGTAAGTGCCGTCGGCTGCGGTAGTAGCGCTCTTCGTGCCTACAGAAATCACCCAGCCCGCAAGACCTGGTTCAGTCGCCGCGGCACCTTGCAGGCTATCCCCGTTAAGGTCGTTGAATTTAACCCCTGTGACGATCGGGCCGTATTCATAAGCACCGATATCAACAGCAGTGCCGATCGTCCGGGGAAAGCCAGCACCCCGCTGGTCAGTCGCGCCCGCAGCAGCCGCAGCGGTGGCATCCCCAGTATCGATCGCCGGATTAGGAGTCGCAGTGCTGTCAGCCAAAGCATAAGTCACGGGAACGCCTGTAGCCTGGTTCAATCCTGGGGTAGGGGCGATGACATTTGCTAGAGGAACGGTCAGTTGCTGGGCGACAGGTAAATTGCTGCCAGCAACATTCCCGATCAAATTGTTGATACTGGTGGCGGTGAATGTCCCAAACACGTCAGGATTCACGCCGCCCAAATTCCCGGCCACGATCGAATTTAGGACATTCACAGTACCGCCGTTAGTAGCAATACCCCCGCCCACAGCAAGAGCAGGGGCAGTTGCAGTCGCAGTGTTAGCAGTGATGGTGTTGTTAGTCAGAGTTGCTGTAGCGCCGCTGTTGACAAAAATCGCGGCCCCCGCGCCCTGGCCCGGTGTCGCCCCCGCACCGCCCGCCGCGCCTCCGGTTGCTGTGTTGTTGAACAAAGTGCTGTTGTTCAGGGTCAAACTACCAGTATTAACAAAAATTGCGCCTCCCAAACCAGCACCGCCGCCGCCACCGGCTGGGCTGCCGGCGCCGCCCGGGGCGAAAGCTCCGAGGGGCGTGCTGGCTCCGCCTACTGTACCGCTGCCACCTCCGCCACCGAAGCCCCCAGCGCCACCGTTGCCGATCGCACCGACCGCAGCAGGGGCAGTAGCCGTACCTCCAAAACCGCCAGCGCCGCCACCGCCACCAAAGCCACCAGCACCGCCTGCACCCCCAGCCCCGCCAGCGCCGTTGCCAACAACTCCAGTACCGCCAGCACCGCCAGCACCGCCAGCACCGCCCCCACCGCCGATGACGCCTCCCGCACCGCTACCGCCTGCGCCGCCTGCGCCGCCTGCGCCACCTGCGAAGGTAGTGCTGCCACCGGGACCGCCCGGACCGCCTTGGCCGCCGGGAACGCCCGCTCCAAAAGTATTGTTAACGCCAGGGCCACCACTACCAGCGTTGGGTGCAGTAGCAGTACCAGCAGCACCAGGACCGCCCGCAGTTGTAAAGTTGAAGCCAGCAGTGCCACCGAAGAGGGTGCCGAAATCAGCGCTGCCACCGGCACCGGCTGGGGCTACCGCTGCTGCTGCCCCGCCGCCTCCTGTAGCGGTGTTGCCAGTAAACGTCACGCTGTTAACTGTGACAGCGCCGTTGTTGATAAATAGTGCGCCTCCCATGCCGGCCCCACCGCCACCGCCGGCTGTACCGACACCACCCACGGCGCTACCGTTGGCAATTGTCAGGTTAGAAATGCTGACTGCTGCATTGTTGTCTACAGAGAAGCCCCGGTTAGTGTTGAGATTTAGGGTGAAACCGCCACCGGTCAAGGTGATGGGGTTAGTGATTCTGGGCAGAACCTCTCCGGCGGCTAAGGTGATGTCGCCAGTAATGGCAATCGTGTCGGTGTCGGTCAAAACATTTGCCACCAGAATCTTATCGCGCAGTTCCCCAAATGTGGCGACTAAAACTGCACTGTAAGCTTCCCTCGCCTCAGCCGAAAATGCCAAAGGTGTTTCAATGTTTCCCGTAGTTACTTGGAGTTCCCAGTCTCCACCCAACGCAGCATTCCCAGTCAAGTTATCGGAAGCGGCAATATTTGCTCCCGTGAGCTGGCTCAGCCTTTCCACGAAAGCCACACCTGCTTCTGTGGCGGCGACGTTGCAACCGTAAAGCAGAATTTCGGGTTTAGCTGTAATTGGAGAGTTAGAGTTTGCCTCAGTTGTTGGCAAAGCAAACCATGTTTCTAAATAATTGCGGTAGCTTTCAATGTTGCTGAGATTTAGTTCTGTGGCTCCCAGTTGCAAGCTGGCTGCTGCGCCGTGAGACAAAATGTGGACGGCTGCAATGTTTTGCCGCTGTTTAAGTGTTTCGGCGATTTGCTCGATGCCGTCGCGATCGGCTTTCAGAATAACAATTTCTGTATCGAGATTGACCGTTTCTGTTAAACTTTCGCAATCTTTAACTTGTGAATCTGCAAAAACTATCTGGTGTTTCGGTTCTTTATAGAGTTCCACGTTTAAATTCTCCTGGTACACGCACACATCAAATTCATATCACAAACCAACCGCAGCAGCGATCGAGCTTTTTCCCGTGAATGCGGATGAGAGTCGTTGGCGAAGCCCTCGAAGAGGAGCGCCCCTAACTTTCACCTAAATTAAATATTGACAAAAACGTTTTTTTATGCTGCCCTGCCCTAACAGAGTTAGTTTGATGGTTGAGAAGTTTTAAAGGGGAATATTGTTCCGGCTGTTTCCCAAAAAGTTGGACAAAACTTGCGCGCTGTTTTATGCTCTACCCGAGATAGATAAAGTACCAGATTTTATAAAAATTGTCAAGCAAATAATTAACCGATGGCGATCGATATTTGTGAGTCAAGAGTTATCAATCACGGTTATTAGCTGTAAGCTGATATTATTTGGTAGTTGTTGGCTGCTAAATGATATGTATGTGCGATCTAACAACCGCAATCAAATTGCTTGGTAATAAGGAATACAAGTCCTCTGAGTTTTATGAGGACTTGCATTCCTCACTATAAGCGTGATAACGGAAATTTTACAGGAATAGATAGGCTGACTCATGACTAACATTCCTGGAGGCTATTAGACTCAATAAACCGGCTAGAATAAAGAAAATTCTGCCTGTCAGTCTAGAATATTAACTCTTCCAGGTGGGTGCGTGCAAGACTCACTAATTACCAACTTTCTTCATCGGGATGATTGGAATTGCTCCAGATTTCCACATCTAAATCATTGAGATAAATTAGAGCCGTTTCAATCTGTTTACTTGTACCGTTAAGTTCCAAGTCAAACCAACCGTCATCTAAAGTTTTGACACCCAACAAAGCGGCATTAAAATTCACCGTCAAACCGTATTCAGAAATCAGGTTAGATATCACAGGTTCCTGATGGTACTGTTTAGGAACACGAATGCGAATGCGGGTTTGAGTTGGTCTGCTGTCAGCACTATCAGATTTGGGAAGATCTGATTCTTGGGTTCTGTGAAAATTGCCGCTCGCCTCAAATTCAGATTCGCTAGTGTTGTGAGCTAACATTTGGGCCTCCTAATGTTTGTTTCAGTTTACATTTTGCACCAATATCTTGTAGGGTGCAAAGCTGCGATATTTTCCAGCTTCCAAGCAGATTGTCCATAGATCCGCACCCTACTAATGACTAACAACTTCGTACCCTACAGCCTAATGACTGATGATTATTCTTCAACCTCCTTAATGCTAGTTTTTCGTTCCAAAATCTCCTTAAGCACGAGGGTAATAACTCCTAAAAAACCTAGAATTACCGCCGCTGAAAATGCGGCTTGCGTCGCGTACTGCTTGTAAGCATCCTCTACAAACAAAGGCAAAGTTTGGGTTTTTTTAGCAATATTTCCCGACACCACAGAGACGGCTCCAAATTCTCCCATTGCTCTAGCATTGGTCAAAATTACTCCGTAAAGCAATCCCCAGCGAATACTGGGAAGCGTGACATTCCAGAAAATTTGCCAGTCATTTGCTCCCAAAGTTTTCGCCGCCTCTTCTTGATCTGTACCCACTTCTTCCAAAACAGGAATTACTTCGCGGGCTACAAAAGGCAAGGTAACAAAAGCAGTAGCCAGCACCATTCCAGGGAAGGCAAAAATAACCTTGATATTGGCGGCCTCCAGCCACGGTCCGAACCATCCTACCCGACCGTAAAGCAGTACAATCATTAAACCTGCAACTACGGGAGATATGGCAAACGGCACGTCTAAAATGCTGATTAATAGCGTGCGCCCCCGAAATTTATTGCGGCCAATTACCCAGGCTGCACACAAACCGAAGACTGTATTTACAGGCACGACAATCAGAGAAATCACCAGGGTAAGTTGCGCTGCGTGCAGAAAATCGGGCGAGGTTAAGTTAGAAAAAAATGGCTCAAATCCCTTTCGGAAAGCTTGGTAAAAAACGTTGACCATGGGGATAAATAAGACGAGAGCAAGATAGCCGCTTGCAATTCCGATTAAAGTGGGTTTTACCCAGGCTTTCTCCTGACTCCGACTAGAACCCGCAGGCGGAAATTTGTAATCAGCGGGTGAATTGATATTAGCCGTCATAGCGTCTTCTCCATGCTTGTAATAGATTAATTGCGAACAGCATTGCCAGGGAAATACCTAACAGGATAGTGCCGATAACTGTTGCTCCTGCATAGTCGTACTGTTCCAATCTTTGAAAAATTAATACGGGCGCGATTAAATCTTTGAAGGGTATGTTAGAAGCTACAATTACAGTAGAGCCATACTCGCCAACCGCTCGCGAAAACCCGAGGGCAACTCCGGTTAAAATAGACGGGAACAGCGGCGGTAAAACTACTCGCCAGAAGGTTTGAAATTGAGAAGCACCCAAGCACCAAGCTGCTTCTTCGATGTCTTTTTCCATCTCGTTTAAAACTGGCTGTACAGTCCGCACGATAAAGGGCAAGGAAATAAAGATCATGGCTATTCCTACGCCCAAGCGAGTAAATGAGATCTTGATTCCCAAGGGTGCAAACAGCCCGCCGATCCAGCCGTTATCGCTGTAAACTGTGGCGAGAGTTAAACCCGCGACGGAGGTTGGTAGTGCAAAAGGTAAATCAACTGCTGCATCGACAACCCGTTTTAAGGGAAAGTCGTAGCGGACTAATACCCAGGCAATTAATGTGCCAAATACTCCGTTAATTAATGCCGCAATTAATGCCGTAACGAAGGTGACATCGTAGGCGGAAAGGGCGATCGGACTGGTGGCAATTGCCCAAAATTCGGCGGGGTTTGCTGTGCTGGCTTTCAGGAGCATTGCTGCAACTGGGAGCAATAGCATTAAGCTGAGGTAGCCTAGGGTGATTCCCCAAGGTAAGGTGATTTTGCTGATCGCCTTTTTGATATTTTCGATCGGAGATTCAGGGTTGCTGGTTGGAGATGATACAGCCATAAGTGAATAGTTTTGAGTTGCCAAGAATAGTGAATCTTTTAGATACCCGACAACTTCGAGGAAGTCGGGTATCTGAGCTTTGTGTTTTTTTACTGTTTAATTGAACCTTGGATTTTGTCAAAAACAGCTCCGTCATCGAAGAATTTCTGCTGAATATCTCCCCAACCTCCTAAGTCTTGAGCTGTAAATAGGGTTTTGATGGGGGCATATTTTTTGACAAATTCTGGTTCCGCGGCTACTGTCGCATCTACTGGGCGGAAGCCTACTTTGGCAAATTCTCGCTGAGCTTCTGGGGTGTAGAGAAACTTGACAAATGCTTCGGCGACTTCGCGAGTACCGTGTTTATCAACGTTTTTATCGACAATGGCAATCGGATTGTCGATCGAAACATTGACTTCGGGAATACTATAAGTCGGTTTTTCGCCTTTCTCACCTGCCAGAATAATCTCGTTTTCGTAGTTAATTAAGGCGTCGCCTTGCCCTTGTTTGAAAAATACATCAGTGGCTTCGCGGGCATCTTTAGTCAGAATCGGGACGTTTTTGTAGACTTTGCTAGTAAAGTCTAATGCTTTGGTTTCGTCTCCTCCGGTTTTAACAACCGAGCCCCAAAGTGCGAGGAAATTCCAACGGGCAACGCCTGATGTTTTGGGATCGGCAGTAATCACTTTTACTCCGTCTTGGCTTAAATCTTCCCAGGTTTTGATGTTTTTGGGATTGCCTTCGCGGGTGACTATGGCTCCTACGGATTTACTGACTATGCCTTCGTTGGGAACTTCTTTTTCCCACCCAGGTTGAATTAGTCCGGCTTTTTCGATTTTTGCAGTGTCGAGGGCGAGGGCTAGGTGTACGATGTCTGCTTCTAAACCGTCAATTACAGCCCGAGTTTGGGAACCGGAACCGCCGTAGCTTTGGTTAAAAGTGACGGTTTGACCCTTTTCTTTTTGCCACTGTTCTACGAATTTGGGAATTATGGCTTCGTGGGCGGCTTTGGTGACGGCGAAGGATACTAGGGTTAATTCTACGTTGCCTTTGTTGGCTGCTGGGCTAGCACCGCCTGGAGTGGCTGCGGGGTTGTTGGTGCTTCCCTGGCCGCAGGATGCAACGGCCAGACTTAAAGTTATTCCGACTAAAAATAGCGACACAAATCTTTTGAGGGCAGTAAATGATTGATTTGTGCTGGCTGATGGCTGTTGTGGCCAGTGAAGGTGTTGATTTAGGCGTTGCCACGGACTCATTATATTTGTTCCTCTAGAAAAAGTACGGTTATTGGGTCGGAATACCGTAATTATGGTTGTGAAGTACGATTATAGACAAGAGCGAGTCAAATGGCAACAAAAAAAATGAATTGGGGGAACTCAGGGTCGATCGCATATTCTGATGTCTTTTCCCTCGGTGCTTTCGATTCAGATTTGGGGTAAAATGTAAAGTGTATAAATACTATTATTGAGTTAAGGTGCTCAACTTGCGCGGCTGCACGATACGCCCTACGATTACCATCGGCCGCTCGCTCAAATGTAATAGCCCTGCCAAGAGTCCCCGCCCCAGGGGGATATGTCTGACTCGCGCGATCGCCCTTAAGTAAGAAAAAGTTTTAACTGGTATGTCCTTACCCCGCCCTGTCTCAGACACCCTAATTGAACTGTTGAAGCCTGTAGCCTCTGAATTGGGAGAAAGATTGGGAGCAAGCGCTGTCAACGAACGCTATGCAGAAATTGAGCCGTCGGGTTCTTCAGCTTTGAACCAGCAAATCAAAAAAGACCCCCGCTGGATTAAAGCACAAATGAGATATTTGCAGCGGCAGCAGGCCAGAGAACAACAATTAATCGCCCTCGCCGACGCAGAAGAATGGGCAAAGGAAGAACGTGTTAATCGAATTAAGGCACAAGAATTGAGAGATAAGCGGGCAATTAGCCGGCTTTGCCGCGACTTAATGCGAGAGTTTCAATCAGAAGCAATTCGAGTTAAGCTGAGTGAAATTCAAACTATTTGGGACAGGGACAACTGGTTTTCTAATTTGAGCAGGCAGGAAACTGAACAGATTTTGCAGCAGCAGCAGCACCGATTGCTGCTGTTAGTTGCTCCCGCAAAAATTAGCGAAGATTGCCCGGATTCGTTTCGCCACAATCTAAATATCGAGCTGCCGGCTAAGTTAAGAGCTTTTTTGAATCAGCACTACCCGCAGCACGGAGATGTGTGTCCGGTGCAGTTTTACGGAGACTATTTCAAAAAATCGATTTCTGATATTGATGTGGAGCGGTTGCAGAGTGTTTTGTCTCCTGTACCTACAGCTATACTGTACAGCGATATCAGCGATTATGAAGTTAATTTTCATGTCGGTTTTTGGGGAATCATAAATCAGAGCGTTTCTCTAGTGGCGATGCAGCCTTGGAATTGGGAAGAGGTTTATCACCAGTTGGAAGCGCAGGGGAAAGATGAAAAACTGAGCCTGCGGATTATTCGGCAAATAATTGTGACTATTCACAAGTTATTGGCGGCTTTTTTAGCTGATTTGTATTATTTAAATATCGATTTTACTCACGAACCTCAGTTATTTAAATTAGAGGCGGAATTTGCTCAGGAATGGTTTTCTAAAGATTGGGCCCAACCGTATATTGAAACTCTTAAAGAAATTCAGGAGCAGCAGCGAATAGTCTATAAGGGAGAGATGCGGCGGCTGGCGCTTCGAGAGGCGAAAGCTAAGGCGGAACGCCAGCGTTTGGAGGAAGCTGAACTCAAACGCAGAGAGGAAGCTGAGGCGGCATCTAAGCGGGTGAAGGAATTAGCTCACAAATTAAAACATCAGAAATGGCGGTGTGTATATACGCTGCCAGGACATTTATCGTTTGTGAATTCTCTGGCGATTAGCCCTGACGGTAAAATTCTGGCTAGCGGTAGTTGGGATAAAACTATTAAGATTTGGAATTTAGAAACAGCGGAATTAATTGGCACTCTGACGGGACATTCCGATCGCGTAAATTCCGTTGCTATTAGCTATGACGGAAAAATGTTGGTCAGCGGCAGTTCGGACGAAACAATTAAGTTTTGGAATTTGCACACCGGTGATTTGCTGTGTACTTTTCCGGGACATTCTATGGAGGTGAATTCGGTGGCGATTAATCCGAAGCGCCAGGTAATTGCTAGCTGCGGCGGGGCTGATAATACGATTAAGCTTTGGAATTTGCGGAGTGGTGAGTTGCTGCGGACTTTGAGGGGTCATTCTGACAATGTGAATGCGGTGGTTTTTAGCCCAGACGGTAAAATATTGGCGAGTGGCAGTTCGGATGCAACGAGCAAGGTTTGGGATGTGGAAAGCGGCAATTTGCTGCGGACTCTTTCGGGGTTGAATGTTGGGGTGAATTCTGTGGCGATCGCCCCAGACGGTCAGATTCTTGCTAGCGTCAGCAATGATTATACGATTAAGCTGCGGAATTTGCACACGGGCAGTTTGTTGCGGATTTTAAATACTAATTCTGGAAGGGGAAAGGGTGAAACGAATTTAGGAACGAATGAGGCGGTGCATATTTTGCAGAATTATGTGAGTCGGGGCGAGTCGGTTGCTATCAGTCGGGACGGTTTGACTTTGGTGAGTGGGTGCGATGAGAATACGATTAATATTTGGAATTTGCAGACGGGGGAGTTGTTGAGCGCTCTTAAGGGACATTCGGGTACGGTGTACTCGGTGGCGATCGCACCTTCGGGCAATTTGCTCGCCAGCGGCAGTGCGGATCAGACGATTAAGATTTGGCGCTGCGATTAGTTAATTGGCAGTGGGCAGGTAATTTCGGTTTTGCCCTTACGGGGAGGGGTTTTGAGGGAATTTGAAAAAAAAAATGGCTGGGGGGGTTGCGCTGATGACTATAAGTTTGCTATATTAATTTTCACTGCTGGTGTAACTCAGTTGGTAGAGTAGCTGATTTGTAATCAGCCTGTCGCAGGTTCAAATCCTGTCACCAGCTTTATAGCTCAAACCAAGGTTAGATAAGACTTCTAGCCTTCTGCTCATTTCTAGGTATGAAGTGGGTCTAAAACCACAATACCTGTTTCATACCCAACTAAGCTCTTAAAGCTCGGCTTTATAAGTAAATCAAAATTCTTTAGATAGAAAGATAATTACTGCCTAATAATTCTACTTGCCTAGACGCTAAGCTGTCACATCTCACTCTATCCCTCTTAAATCGAGTTTTAAGGCTCCTCTACACAATAAATGTAGATTCATACCCATACGTGCCTTATCGCTCCATATAGCTCAATCTAGAGACATCTAATATGATTTATTTTAGTTATAGAATCTTGACTTTGCATTAAAATGAATTATGTAATAGAAGCACATAGGGAAAGCGGGTTACTCTAACCTCAACCATCTATGGCTATCGTCTCTACTCTGTTCCTATAGATTCTCATATTTCATATATACTTTGCTATATCACTTTCTGATATAATGTCCTATCTTAGTAGTGTATAAAAAGTGCGAAGTAAACCTAAGCTAGATAGGGATTTAGAGCTGGTTGGCTATCTAGTCGGGTAAGGGTTCATTAGTAGATCGTGGCGTTGGCTCGACTACTTACACATCAGGAGTAGAAGGAGTTACCTGTATAGATTCAATCGCTGGTGTTGCTGCTGCTGATAGTGTAAACTGGCTCACGTTGTAGTGTTTCTTTAAGTGTACCGAGAAGTCCTCAGAAAAACCTGAAATGTATTCCTTAAAGATAGCCACCACACGGTCTAGATCAATCTCCATTGTTTTGGAATATTCGCCCAACTCTACAAACTTAGAATATCGCTCTTGCTGATAGGCGATAAATAAAAACAACATCTTTACTAAAGCAGGAGTATACCCTTTTTTAGCTGAGACAATTTTAAGATGCTCGACAAACTCATCAGTGCATAGCCATTGACTAAACACGTCTGACACCGATCCGGCTTCAATACCAGGAAACGCTGTAAGTAATGGTTTATACGTGTAGCTATTAATGGCATTGAATTCTTGATTGCACACCATTGTTAGCTCAAAGTTTTTCTTCATAGTAAAGGTAGCCAATACTCTGCTAGTAGGATCTTTAGCATCCTCTTCATTGCCTCCACGTTGAAAACAAAAAGTTAGCTGTTGACCGAGATCCGATGTAGTCAGGCGAACCGTCAATGTATCTGTTTTAGCTTTGGCTACTTCCTTGAAAATTTTAGTCTTGACCAATTGCCCGTTAACTACTTTTTCTTTTTCAGTAACACGAGCTTTAACTACTTGTAATTGAGTGTACTCGTGGCTGACTTGGAAACTACCGATATCTTTTCCGAAAGATGACATGATCTTTTTTCCTTTGTGAGTGTTTCCAGTTTTCTCATTAGAGGAGGTCTTTCGACTCTACTAAGTGATGCTAGTTAAGGTATAACAGCTTATTAGAAAGGATTAGGGCAACTTACCGGGTAAGCCCTAGGTGATTTTTTGATAGCCATAACTTGAATCCTCTACTTTGTTTGTTTTGTGGATATCTACTAATAATCTGTTAATTAAGGTGTAGCAGTTGAGTAGAAAGAGCTAGGGTATTCACCACACGTACCCTAACTGTTTCTCTTTAGTTTTCTGTCATTACATTGACTGTTGGAGTAGAAGGTGACGTGGTTGGTTCTACTGCTGTTTCCAGTATCGCTAGAGAGGTCTGTTCAGTTGGTTGGACTACTTATAGAGGTAATATTTCGTCTACTGGGTAAATTCGTTTCATACGGGGGGTATCCCCTACCAAGCCGGATATTAGAGCCTTATAGGTTTTTACTACCTCGTCTAGCGATACTTGCATATCATTCTCTAATAACGCGGTTTCTGTAAATTTATCTCTCAGTTCCGGTGCATAAGCCAGATACCGCAGTAATAGCTTTACTAATGCAGGGAGATATTCGAGTTTACGAGAACGTAAACTTAGGTCTTCGGCAAATTCTTCACTCGTTAGCCATGCCCAAAAAAATTGCTTTAAAGACGTACTCACAATCACATCGTAATAAGGACTTTCAAAAGGAATTGCAATGCGTGTAGATAACTTATCAAATTCCGGTAAAGGTTTCCACTGAATAGATCCGTTATTCAGTAGGATGAAAGTGGCAACAATTACGCTATCATGCTTAAAGATTAGATGCTGTCCACTAGCATCCGTTTGCCAACATATATACAACTTTTGGGGGGATTTTCCCTTGATTTTTGAATAAACTACTTCTCCTTTCTTATTCTTTTTGCACTGGCCAAGGATGTAATTCCAGTGGATTTCTACCTGACTTTCACTCGCGAATGATCCAAATAATCCAAAGTATTTACGAATATTAAGACCCGGTTTATCTTCTTTCCTTATACGTTCATCTTCCTTGTCTAACTTAACACCTATGTGACCTAGTGTTATAGCAAAATCCCTGATTTCACTTTTCCCTATAGGTTTACTTTGAAATTCATCAAAGGTTAAACTTTCTTGTGCTACTTGATATTCTTTTTCCCAATTAACATAACGTATTATTTGGATGACTTTAGAGCGAACTTCCTCGAAATCCTTATTAAGAGCGACCTCTTTATTTAATAAAAAAAACACATAGTAAAGGGTATCTTCCAAAATATATTCACTAGCGGGAACGCATAAGTAATCAACTATATTTGCCAAAACTCGACACTGTATCTCAGATAATTCATTATTATTGTTATACAGAGATAAAGCAAGTTTGCTAATAGATTCTCTTTCGCGTTTAAACAAACTCAACCATGACTTGATATCAATTCTATATTGCTCGACTAAGGTTTTACCTTGAAATTTGCAATTTTTAAGTTGAATTTCTGAGATATTTTGATAAGTGATTATCCCTCGCTCAAGAATTCTGTGAAATTTAATCTGGAACTTTTCTAAGCTTTGTTCTCTACTTTCTGAATCAGTGTCTTGGTTACTGGTATTGGTATTGTTTTTTGTTTTCAAGTCACAACCTTTGCCTGTATCCTTGAAATGAGAGAAGTGAGAAACTCTCTTTATACATGGCTTAAAAAAGACAAGTTCTCTACATACATCACAAATTAGACCTAGCTCTTCATAGGATTGATCGTTGAGTCTATCATCATCAGGTGTAAATTTCTCATCTAAGAACATAGACATTGCGAATTCCATAAAACTTAACCCCCTTGTTTTTGGTAATTATCATTATGAATTTAACAGTCATCCTCTGGCATATACTGTGACTTAAATCACCTAATGGTCTGAAACCCTAAAATTCTATAGCAATAGTTTTAGCTATTTATCAGTAGGTGACTTTATCCTAAGAAGTGTAACTATGTAACTATGTAACTGTAACTCAACTAACTTTAACACCATTGGATCTTTATTTTCTCCGGGTCTATCAATTAACTAGATTGACCGATCGCTCTAAAGGATTAGTTAAAATTTTACAGTTACACGGTTACACAGTTACAAAATAGCTGAACCCCCTGATATATAAAGGATTCAGCTCGTAACTTAACCGTAACTGAGCAATTACCTAGTTACAGCCACAGGTACTTGCCAGTATTTACCCGACTTACCGTTGACTCTACTAGCTTTAGTGGGTTTTTCTAAGCCTAAAGCTGTCAGAATATTAGTAATCCTTTCTTGATCTTTTTTAGTCCAAGACTTAGGTTCTTTTCCTATAGCCTGAGTTAAGACATCGCCCAAAACAAAAGGCTCTTGTCGTTTCTCTACCCAATCAGCTACTATATCTTCCCACATATCATTTGCTTCATATTTTTTATTTAGGGCATTAAGCATTTCTTGCTCAGTTTCATTTAAGTAGATAGGATAATTATCTTTATAGGCTTTAACAGCACTAGCCCAAATCAAATCTCTATTTTCTTTTACCCAGTCAATATCTATTTTCTCGTTTACATCTAAGCACCAAAATCTTCTATTACCTGTAGGATCAACTAAAAACTTATCTTTGTTCGTTGTACCTACCAGAATAAACTGTCGAGGGATTGTAACAGTATTCCTATCATAAGGCTTGCGATAGGTGTCGCTTGTTTTCGTAATAAACCCCTTTAATTTACTTAAGAGATAAGGTGTAAGACTATCTTCACATTCTCCTAGCTCAATAATCCACTTACTATTGCAAACCATCTGTTCATCTTTGCTATAAGCTTGCAAAGTCATAGAAGTAAATAAGTCCTCTCCTGCTAATGCTTTGAAGAAAGAAGTCTTATAAAACCCTTGAGAACCTTTAAGTATAAGTACAGTATCAAATTGACAACCGGGCTGAAATACTCTAGCTACTGCACCTACTAAAGTCTTAGGTAAAAATACTCCTTCTAAGGAATCAGGGTCAATATGTAGGACTTTCTCATTAAGCTCTCTAAAAACATCTTTGTAGTGTATATCTGGGAACTTAGACTCGCATTCACTTAAGTAATCCTCTAAGGGAGAGAAGAGATTTTTACTAGCGTAGATTTGGGCTAGTTCATTGATATACTTATCATCTTTTAGGACTGTCTTATGGTGGAGACAAACCTGATACCTAAACTTAGGTAAGTCAAATAGTTCTCCATCCAAGTAAATATCCTTGGTGACTTTGTTAAGCTTTAACCGATCAGCAAAGTTATTAGCAATAATTGCTTTGGTTCCTTGGTAGTTCGTCATATTAAAAAATCGTCAAAAATAGAGAGAAAATGATCATATAAACACCCCGAAAATGTTCTAACGGAGATTGCTATCGCACAATCGCTAGAAACCGAGAATCTCTAAGTTCTTGCTTGTAAGACAAGAAAATAAGAGACTCCTAAATTGTCAAGGTTCAGTGTTTACCTATTACTCATTATAGAAAGTCGTTAATTGAATCGACCGAATAATCAAGGTCAAAATAACCGTAATATCATGTTCGGTTTACCGTACCAACGCACATCAATGAAAAGGATAGAAGTTTTTCGCCTCTATCCTCTTAATTTTCTGTTTTATTTACGAGACTTACAACTCAGGTAATGTTAAATCCTTCTTAGCTGCTAGGTAGTGGTCGAGAATAACTTGAGGACTATTGCCTACCAGTGCTGCTACGGTAGATGGATCATAACCATCCCGAATTAAGCGAGTGATGAATGAGTGCCGAAGATTATAACAGGGTAGGTATTGGCTAATTTTTCCAGACTGGTACAGTTTGATTACTACAGGACGCCATTGCCGATTGAGAAAATTATCTTGATTAAGATATCCTCCCTCTACACTAGGAAAGACTAAATTATTTTCATTTTGACGTTTAGGAATGCGTCTTAAGAGGCTAAGAAGTTGGTCATTGCAAGGGAAAATTCGAGTATTGTAGGTTTTAGTATCCTTTAACTCTCCCTTTGAGTAGGCTTTGCTAACCACTATCACAGTCTTCCCCTTTCTTTCTTTGATATCATTCCAATTGAGAGCTATTGCTTCCTCTGGTCTGAAACCTGTTAAAGCTAGAAACTCTACATAACCAGAGTAGTAGGAATGAGAGTAAGCACTAGCAGGTGAACAGAATTCATTACTTGAGAATGACTGAATAATGCTTTTAACTTCTTCAGGCTCAAAGCATTCTTTAGAACGTTTACTTTTTTGTCCTTTAGGCAGTTGCTTTTTGAGATTGTGATAGGGATTATCACTGATTAACTTAGTTTCAACAGACCAGTTGCAGGCAGCATTGATGTTAGCAATTGCTTTTTTTAGGGTGCTGGAACTGTAATGCTCCAATAATTCCTGCAATAGTAAGTGAGGATTGTCCAGGTCAAGAGCTTCACTGGAAACTTTAGCTAAGCACCTCTCTACTTCTTTCCAGTCTTTTTTTTGAGTTGTTTTAGCTACTCGCTGTAGATTGGCTTCCTTGTAGTGTTCCCAAACATCAGCTAGATTAAGCTTAGTTACCCGTTGTACAGGTGCTAGTGCTTGTGCGTGTTTAGGAGAATATTTAGCTAGACTCTCATCGAAGCGTTCCATTAGGATATCGCTGTTGATTTCTTGAGCCTTAGCACTGGCTACCTTGAGAGTAGTATCAGTATCAGCTTTACCGACGGTTATCACGTAACGCTGACCATTGAACCGCCAGCGAATACGATAGCTACCTTGGAATCGCTCTACCGACACCTTACCGTACTTAGCTACTACACCATCTTTAGTGTTATCCTGGTTGATGAACATGATTTTGGGTATGGGTAAATTTCATACCCGCCTCATACCCAGTTTCTTGGACAGAGGGTATCTAGTAAAGCTTCCAGGCGTTGGTTTACCTCAAAAGTAGTTAAAGCTACCTGATTTGTAATCAGCCTGTCGCAGGTTCAAATCCTGTCACCAGCTTTATAGCAGTTTTGAATCAGATTAAATAATCGGATTAAATAAAGTAGGGACACGGCAGTGCCGTGTCCCTATCTGATATAGGCTATTTTGTACCTTTGGGGCGGGCTCGCGTGCCCACCCCACAAGAGTTTTAATAAAAATAGGTGCACAAGTTAAATGTGCGACAAATTACAAGGCTTAACCTAACGCAGCGCAGGCTGTTTTCAACCATTCAATTGTTGCTGCATCAAGTACGGGTTCCAGTTTCTCGACTACCGAAGCATGATAATTATTCAACCATGCGAGTTGAGTCTTTGACAGCCGATCGACATTTATCAATTTGCGCTCAAACGGAATATACGTCAGCGATTCAAATCCGTACCAAACCGAACCGTTTTTTGAGGGCATTTCCCTGACAACATAGAGATTTTCGATGCGAATTCCGCCCCATCCCGGTTCGTAATATCCCGGTTCGATGCTAGTTACCATTCCGGCTTCTAGGGGATACTGTACCGATTTGCTGATGCCGTTTGGCCCTTCGTGACCGGCTAAAAACGCGCCGACTCCGTGCCCTGTACCGTGTCCGTAGTCGAGCTGTTCTTGCCATAATACCGCACGGGCGATCGCATCTAATTGCGCTCCCGTTGTTCCTTTGGGGAATTGCTGCATTGCACAGTTGATGTGCGCGATTAAAACTGTGGTGTAGTGTTCTATTTGTAGCGCCGTCGGTTCTCCGATACTTATTGTTCTCGTATCGTCGGTTGTACCTGCTAAATATTGCGCGCCTGAATCCAGCAGCAGCAATTCTCCGGGTTTTAAGGTGACTTCTGGGCTGGGGGTTCCGTAATGTACGATCGAGCTATTGGCTCCCGCACCTGCGATCGTTCTAAAAGTTAAAGTCTGAAAATCAGTTTCTTCCTGGTAAAATCTTTCGATGCTTTCTTTAACATCAAACTCCGTCAAAACCTTACCATTTTCTAGCTGTTCAGTCAACCACTTTAAAGTCAAAGTTTTCGCTCGACTTGCTTTGAAATTGGCTGATTTCATCTGCTCGATTTCAACCGGATTTTTGCGAGCTTTCATCCCTTCTACCGGATGCGTCTCAAAAACTATTTCGATGTTGTATAATTGCGCTTCTTGATGGTTTAATATTAACTGGTACGTGCCTGCTGTGCTGTGTTTCGGGTCTAAAAGTACCCGAACTTTATGTGGTAAATTTACGCAAGTTTCTAATGTATGCGGATAGTCTGCGTAGGGAAGCAAAGTTACATCCGCCCGCAATTCTTGCTTGATTTCTAGTGAAATTCGTTCGGTATTTGTAAACAAAAATGCTGAATCTGTGGTGACAATGGCATAGGATATGAAAATGGGAATGTGGGGAATATCCGAGCCTCGGAGGTTGAACAGCCACGCTATTTGATTGAGGTTGGTAATCGGAAGCACATCGATGTTGGCTTTTTGCATCGCTTCCCTGACTCTGGCTAATTTTTGGGCGGCGGTTTCTCCGGTCAGGGATACAGGTAAGCTAAATATGGGCTCTGCATCAATCGCGGGTAAAGTCTCTGCTGTTTGCCAAGGAGTTTGCGATCGCACTTTGTCTGTCAAATTATCCGGGATTGGTATGAGCTCAATCTCCGCATTCGCGAATTTTTTCACCCAATTTTGATATTGCTCTGTCGCTACAGTAAACGGGTCAAAACCCATGCGAATTTTAGTTGACTTTTCTGCCGATTCTACCGCCAGTTTTTCTAAAGTTTCAATTAAGGTTAAATTTCCTTCTAAGCCGAGTTTCGATATTTGAATAATTCCAGTATCGACTTGCAATTCGGCTTGTTCGTAGTAGCGGGAATCCACAAACAACCAAGCGGAATCTTTACCAACCAACAAATCGCCGGCGGAACCAGTAAAACCGCACATCCAAGCTCGCCGCTGCTTGGCTGCTGGAACTGATAAATTTAAGTGTTCGTCAACCGCTGGGATGAAATAGCAATCTAATTCATAATCGGCCATCAAATCGCGCAAGTCTGCCAGTTTTGCAGCGGAGGTATCTTGGATATTTGTATTTGCTTTTAAGTTAGTGGCAACCATTTTGAAATTTCCTATTTTACTTGTTTAAAATTGTCTTCAAACCTTTAACTAATCTCCTAATACCTGCGGTGGCGGTTGCTTTTTCCAAAGCACCGTAAGCAACACGCAAATAGCAGCCACTATCCATGCCGAAGGTTGTACCGGGAAGCACTGCTACGTGATATTCGCGAATTAATTTTTCTACTAATTCCATTGTATCGATTTCAGTATCAACTTTCAAGAAAAAGTAGAATGCTCCGCAGGCTGGGGAAATTGTACACAAATTTTGGATGGTATTGAGTTCGTCTAATACGAGTTGTCGCACAGAGGCGATCGCCCTTACATAATTATCGCAGTAACCTCTACCAACTTGCAAGGCTCCCAGCGCTGCATACTGAGAAATTACGGGCGGACAAATTAAGATTGTATCTTGAATCTTTCTCACTGAAACGAGCAAGTGTTCTGGGATTACCATATACCCGATCCGCCAACTCGCGAAACCGTAGGCTTTGGAGAGGCTAAATAGAGAAATTGTATGTTCGCTGCTGTGGGGAAAAGCGGCGGGCGAACAGTGTTTGACGCCGTTATAAGTAAAATATTCATAAGCTTCATCGCTGATGTGATAGATGTTGTGCTGGCGACAAATCTCGTTAACTTCCCGCAGTGCTTCGGAAGGATAAACAACACCAGTGGGATTATTTGGGGAAATGGTAACTATGGCTCGCGTTTTGTCGGTAATTGCTTTTTTTATAGCATCGATATTAAGTTGATATTTGGCGTCAGTTTCTACTATCACAGGTCGGCAACTTGCCATAATTGCCGCCATTTCGTGGTTGAAGTAATAAGGTGATTGGATAATAACTTCGTCTCCCGCCGAAGTGATAGCGAGAATGGCGTTGGTAAATCCCATGTTGCTGCCCGCAGTAACGACAATGCAGTTTTTGCTGTTAATTTCTATGTCGTTATCTGTTTTTAGTTTGGCTGCGATAGCATCTTGTAATTGTGGAATTCCTTCCACGGCTTTGTATTTGTGATTGTCGGTATTTGCGAAGAATTCGGGAATTCGGTCAAATGATTCTTGTGGCGGATTGTAGTAAACTACGCCTTGTCCTAAGGATATTGTTCCCGGATTTTGGCGGATCAGTTCGCCAACTACTGGAATTATTGGCGACTGTACCGATTGCATTCGAGTCGGGTGATTTTTCATCATATATTATAGGTAATTGTAGGGGCAGGTTGAGTGATAATCTACGTGCTTCAGCAAGTTTACTATTTCACGCACGCGCCTCTCACTTCAGGATCTATGTACTTCTATTTTAGAACCTTGGGGTGATTTAGAAACTTTAACTTGTGCGGGCAATCTTTCGCCCAATTCTCGAACGTGGGTAATCACTCCAATCAGCCTTTCTCGCTGCCGCAAAGATTCTAAAATTTGAGTAACGCTTTCGAGAGTTTCGGTATCTAAAGTACCAAATCCTTCATCTAGAAATAAGCTGCCCAAGTGAGCTCCTTGAGACAGCTTTTCTGACAAAGCTAAAGCCATTGATAAGGAAGTGGCAAAGGTTTCGCCACCGGAAAGAGTACGCACTCGTCTAGCTTCGCCGCCGTTCCAATTATCTGCTACCCAGTATTCGCCGTCTTGGTTTATTAGTTTGTAGCGATTTTCGGTTAATTCTTGCAAAATTAAGGTGGCGCTGCCGACTAATTCTGCTTCTAAATGTTCTAAAATGTATGATTGAAATTCGTTGGATTTGAGGTTCTGCGCTAAGGTGTGATAAGTTTGCTCTTGTTCGGTGAAATTTGTGATTTGCTGTGACAGTCTTTCGGCTTGTTCGAGATTTTGGGCGGCTACTTGAATCCAAGCTAACAGTTCGGCGCGGTTGTTGTTGGCTTGTTTGAGGTTTTCTTGGGCGGTATGTTTTGCCGATCGCACTTGTGCTAATGTATTCTCATCGGTAGTTCTGCCTGCGATCGCCTCGCTCAAATCTTTCGCCCGCGTCTCTAACTGAATTTTTGATTCGCGGTGAGAGCGAATAGCATTTTCCCATTCTGATTGTTCCTTAACTGTCGCAACCGCTGCTAAAAATGTCTCTTCTGTGAAATCAACCGCTGTTAATTTTGTGGCCCAATCCAGGTTTAACTGCTGTTTCTGGGCTTGGGCTTGTCCAAAAGCTTCTCCCGCTTGTTGCTCTCTCTCTGCTGCTTGAATAACCTTATTTTGAGCAGTTTGATATGACTTTTCGGCAACTTTCAGCAGATTTGCCAAGTCTTGCTTGTCTTGTTCTAAGACTTTTGCTAAATTAGCATAAGGTTGATATTCGGTAATTTGATAAAGCGCATTTACACAACTTTGCAACTGCTGCTGGCGGCGGTCTGATTCGGCGATCGCATCTTGATATTCCTGCTGTTTAGCTGCTTGAGTCGCCACCGCAAAATTGAATCTTTCCTGAAAATTATCATATTCCAATGATGCCAGTTGGAACTGCTGTTCGGTTTCGCGGTATTGGCGATCGCTCTCTTTAAGGATTGCCAACTCCTGCTGCAACCCCAAGCTTTCCCAATGAGGAGTATCCAAAACTTGAGTAATTTCCTGCTGCAATTCGGCAACTTTATGCGCGGTTAATTCCAACATTTGAGCAATTTCCGACTCTTTTTGCAGGCAGGCTGAAACTGCACTTTTTCCCTCAGCCGCCAACCTTTGAGCATCTTGAAAAACCTTATTTGCTGTCGCCAATTTCTGCCGCAAACCAGCGACATCGACAATATTAGAATTCGGCAAAGGAGGGAGGCTCTCGCTCTCAGGATGCACCCCCCCGCACACCGGGCAAGTATCGCCAGAATTCAGCGACATTCTGATAGCAGCAACACTCTCTAAACGTGCCGCTTCCGCATTAGCGGTTTCCGCCGCTTCTAACTCGCGGGCGCACTCTTTTAGCCTGAGTTCAACTGCTTCTAAATTAGCGGTAACCTCCACATAATTTTGTTGAGCGCTTTCCTTCTGGATCAGAGATTTATCCAACTGTTCTTGCTGAGTCTTTTGCTGCTTGGTAATTAGCTGAATTTCCATCAATAAGGGTGAAATTTGCTGCAACTGCTCTAAACGCTTTCCTCCCGGCGCATACTGTGCGAGCTGTGCCGCTGCTTGAGTAACTCGAAAACCCGCACTTTGAATTTTAGTGTTAGCAGCTTGCAAGTCTTTATCTGCTGCCATAAAAAAGCGGAGTTTTTCCTGTTGAATTTTTTGGGCAAGCGCAACTTCTTTTTCTAATTGAGCGCGCTGTTCTTCATATACTTTAGCAGCAGCTAGAGCATCTTCCCGAGCCTTAATTTGTGGCGCTAGCACCTCTTCTTTCGCTTTGGCCGCGTCAAGTTGCTGCTGCTCTACTGCTAGCTCAGAGCGAGCTTTAATTAACTGCTTTCGCGCTGCCACCGAGGCACTTGCGGCAGTTTCATACTGACTGCGAGCCGATCGCACTAAAGCCCAATCTCCCTGTAAATGATTGGCAGCTTGCGCTCTGTCTAAACGCTGTGCTAAAATTGCAACCTCAGCAGAATTAGCATTTAATTGGGTCAGTTCTTGTTGTAGCTCTTGCCAGCGAGCGATTTGCGAAAATAGCTGTTCCTCTTCATCTAGATCCTTCTGAGCTTTCATCACAGCGCGCTCGAACTGGGGCAACTGCTGCTCTAAAATCAAAAGTTGCGATCGTCTTTGAGCCACCTCATCAGCCGTCGGCGCACTCAAATCCGCTAGCTGCCTTTCCACCATTTCCCGTTCCTGTTTCAGCAACTTTGCGAGTTCATTTGTTTCCTTCCGCATCTGCTCAAAAATCTCAAATCCCGCTAGCTGCCGCAAAATTTCCCGGCGTTTTGATGTATCCCCTTTAATAAACTCATCAAACTTGCCTTGAGGCAGAACAATTGCTCGCGTAAAAGTATCAAAATCCATTCCTAAAATCTGTTCAATCGTATTTTGAACAGCAACAATACTCGTCCCCAAAGTTTCCCATTGACCATTTTGCCAGTTGTCCAAAATCACCTTATTTTCGGGAGATTTGGGACGGAAACGCCACCTGCGCGTCACCCGATACTGTGCCGAACCCACAGCAAAACGCAACTGCACTTTTAAATTTTCGCTGCCTTGACTTGCCAAATCACTTACTTGTTTGCCGCTGCGAGTTGTCGTGCCAAAAAGAGCGTAAGTCATGGCATCTAACAGTGAAGATTTGCCCGCACCTGTAGCACCAGTAATTGCAAACAAATCGAGTTGAGAAAAATCTAAACGCTGTTCCTGGCGGAAGCTGGTAAATCCTTCGAGAATAAGTTCGAGTGGACGCATACTGATTTTAGTTTTAGGATTTGGGGTTTTAGATTGTATTACTCTTTACCAGGCTCCGCCTGGTAATGCAGATCGGGAGGCTCTGCCTCCAATTTTCCTATTTGCCTGGTAACGCATATCCGGAGGCTCTGCCTCCAATTTTCCTATTTAAGCGCGAGGCAGAGCCTCTGGATATTTCCAGACGGAGCCTGGGAACCAGTTATTGTATCTTTTTACCCATTTAATTGTTAACTGTTTCCTTAAACTTCTTGTACAAATTTTGAAATTCCTCCAATACTGTCGGTTTCGGTGTCGTTCCCAAGCGGTTTTGATAATAGTTGCAAAACTCTGCTGCCGGATCGAAATTATTGGGATCGATATTAGTTATTTCTGTTGCTTCTAGCGCTGCATCTGGATAGCGCGGTTCAATTAACAGCGCTTGAGAACAAATTTGGCGCACTCGATCGGCAAGTCCGATTTGCGGACTGTCCAGTTCGACAATTACTTTCAAGAAACCCGGATGATACTGATGAGCTTCTAAAGTTTCATCGAGATTGTCGTTATGACATTTAAGCACTTTTAAGGGCTTGTGGCAAGCCACCGGCTTAAATTCCACCTTTGCCTGACTTCCCGGCTCAACTTCTATCAAGCAAAATCCTTTTTCCTGTTCCGCTTCTCCAAAATCTAACTGAATCAAAGAACCGGAATAATAAGCGGGAGAAGTCTCAGAAATCCGCTGGTGAATGTGGATGTGTCCGAGGGCGACATACTGAGCTTCCGGCGGCAGAGTTTGCGATGAGAGCAGGTATTTTTCTCGCGTGTAATAAGCGACTTCGGATTTTGCCAATCGAGCGCCGTCAATGCTCATGTGTCCCATGAGAAAATTGACAGTATTGTCTCTAAAATCCCTGGTTAAATCTTCGAGTAAATATGCTACTATTTCGCGGTAATCTTTTCGGCGATCGGCATCGCCCGACTGCCATAGAGAATTAGCATCTAACAGTCTTTGTTCGGAAGCAAAAGGCATCGCTCCCACGCAAAGTTTACCGCTCTTTGTATTAAGAGTAATTGTGCCGCCGTCGGCAGAAAGCCTGGGTTTGCCTAAAGCGCGAACACCGGCGAGGGAAAGCAATTGCGCGATGCTGTCGATGCGGGATGCCGAATCGTGATTACCGGCGATCGCAATTGCCGGAATTCCTGCCGCTTGGAGTTCGCAGAAAAAGTTATAAGCAATGCGTTCGGCGTAAGCGGGAGGGTTGGGTACGTCGAAAATGTCGCCCGCAACGAGCACAGCATCGACATCCAAGGCTTTTGCTTGCTTCAAAATCTGTTCGAGGGCGATCGCAATTTCAAAAGTGCGATCGATCCCTCGAAAACGTCGCCCTAAATGCCAGTCAGCAGTATGAATTATTCGCATAGTACGAGGAGTATTTTGTTTATGTTAACTGAGATGTTGTACCATTTTCAAGAACGGGCAAGATGCCCGTTCCACAAAGAATAAATTTCTTGTGGAACGGGCATCTTGCCCGTTCATAAAAGCCTGATTTAAAATGGTAAAATATCTCAGTTTTAATACTTTGTGCGATCGCGGTATAAATATCTGCCACAGTTTATGCCTCTTCCTGTTCTCGAATTGCTCTTTCAATCTCATCAGGATATGCCTCAGCATAAGCCCAAGCATTCGCCAAGTCAGCCGCACGCAGAGTCGGATAGTCTTCTAGGAGTTCAGCTTCAGAAATACCTAAACGGCGAGCATTCACCAGCACCCAAACAGGAATTCGCGTTTCTCTGATGCAAGCATCGCCGCCGCACACGCCGGGAGTCTTTTGAATTCCCGACCAAAATTTTCTTAAACTTTGGGCTAGTAATTCTATAGCTTGAGCCTTCTCTTCGGGAGTTAAAGCCAAGAGCTGCGGTTGCAATTCTTTCAGTGTCATGTTCGCAGTTATTGAGTTCATAAATATTAACTTGTTTTGCCATACAGGTATTCTAGCACTGGCTCAATTAAAACATTCATTCCACAGGTTTCACATCGTGAAACCGAGTATAATCAACCACCCGCCCTCCCGTCGCCGATTTCAAAAGAATATCTACAAACCGCATATTCCACATAATTTCTGATGCCACAAAAGAATGTCGCGCGTGAATAGTTTGCGAAACTGTTTCGTCAATTCCTGTTAACGTAATTACAATTTCCGCTTGCTGTTCCATCAAGTCTTGGGCAGTAAGTTGGTACAAAGGACTGCTCTCGTCAATTGCGTGCATAACAGTCCAAGTTAAGGCAAAAATCGGAGAGTGACTCCGCATTAATTCCAAATCGTAAAAACGCCGCATAAATTCTCCTTCCGCTGTTACCTCGTTGCGGATCAAAGTAGCTCGCTGCTGCGCTTCTAAAATTTGGTTAAAACGCTGATTTGCAGTGCGGTACATCAGAGTCGGAACGCCGTTGAAAGGAGCGATCACAGCTACGCGGCTGAAGATAACTCTAGCTGTTGGTCGAGAAAATCTAGCAAAAGCCAGTCCCGTAATCATTGCCACTCCCCACAAACCAAAAAGCGCTTGGATCGCGACTATAGTATTAGCGTAATCCGTGCGCGGATACATAGAGCCGTAGCCGATCGTCGCCATTGTTTGCACGCTGAAATAAAAGGCATCTGGGAAAGAACCCGGCCGCGCGTTAGCAATGCAATCTCCTCCCGCCAAGTAAGCTAAGGCAAATAAAGAATTCGTGACTGTATAGGAGAGACAAATCAGCATGAAAAATCGCGGCCAAGAAAGAGTTAGCAGGCTGTGGTAGAGGTCGGCAAAATGCAGGCGCGGTACTCCCAACTTGACAATATTTAAGGGGAATTGTCCTTGGCGGCTGACTAAACGAGCCTGTTGCTGGCGGTTGCGGGGAATTTTCATTGCGATTTGTAACTCCGGCTGTTTCAATTTGTAACTATTGCTTGGAGCGGGAAAACTTATCCTTTAGACTGATGTCTGATTCCAAAAATTCGGATACAAGCGGAGTTTAGAAATGGTTGAGCTTAACTGGCATGACTATCTCGTTATGGTTTCTTTTGTGGCATCTATTGCGGGTCTAGTCCTGCTGGGTGATAATCGCAACTCACCGCCAACGGACGATCGCACTTTGAGCGAAGAAATCCTAATCAAGATGAGCTTTACTTACTGGATAGTGTACTGCATCTCTTTTTTCGGGCTGAAACTTCACCTACCAGAGGATAGCTGGTTATTGCTCAGTTTGAAGCTGACTACGGTTCTTTCTTACTTGTTGACTGCTTCTAGCATACTCAGCCTGCCGCTGCAACGCATGGCTGTCCGACGAGTTGAAGATTAACAAAAGGTGTTTGTAGTGAGGACTTCAGTTCTTTCGATCGCGGTGAAGAAAAACTAAAGTCCTGACTGCAAAGCTATTTGAGTTATATTACCGGGCAATAAGCTCACAGCTAGCTGTGAGCTTGTTTAATGGTTTATTATCTGAGGGATGCAGACTAACGCGCCCAAAATGGCTAGGGTCGATCGCACTCATACTTGAAATTGCCACTCTGTTTCTGCTGTCCCTGGGCTGCGGCCATCTCATCGAGTATCCCTTGGCGAAGCCGGCGCATTAGGGCATACCAGTATCCCACGAACTTAGCTAGTTAGGATTTAAAGCCTTTAGAGCTTTTCTTTTTCTCCTGCGGTTTGGACTTTGATTTGTTAACTTCGCCTAAAGCTTCCTGAAATAAGTTGTGCAGGTGCAAGGGAACGCTGGCAATTTCCGGGAGTTCGGGTTCTAAGGGTTTTTTAAACTCTTGCAGCAGGGCATCTAAATCGCGATCGAGCTGAAAATTATTCCGCTGCAATACAGTTTGCAAAATTTGTTCTAATTTCGCTGGATTAACTTTAGCTAACCGCTGCCAAATCCAGACATTAATTCCAGGATCTTCTAGATAGTTACGCACCAGCTTCTCGTAACCGGGAACGGTTGAAAAGTCTTCGGCTGCTAGCAGTGCAGTAAATTGAGCGTAGGTAGACAAAAAAGTTTGTCCCCAGCGAGGATGAGAAAGTGCTGTCACCTGTTCGGCTTTCTTGAAGCGATCGGGCAATTCGACTTTGGGCATTACCATTTTTGAGTGAGGATTGCTATCGATCGCTACCTCAACTGAAGAAGGATCTGCACCGGCTGCTGCTATAGCTGCTGCTTTAATTTCTTCTGCATCGACTCCAGCATCTTCAACGATATCCGCCAGAGATTTACTTTCATCAATGCCGATATCAGCTAGGCGTTTTTTAGTGATGAATTCCTGAAATTCAGTCAACTGTTTATTCAGGTGATATCCCGAGAGCGTCAATTCATCACTGCCAAAAAATTCGGTAAAATCTTCATGGTACTTTTCTACTGACTGCCAAGCTTGCTCTAACAATTCCGGCGCATCGCTGTACAGGTTCTTTTTGTTATTTTGCTTGAAATTGCCGATCGCCACCGCCAACTTCGGCTTACCCAATTTCCCCCTCAGAATGGGAGAGCTCGAAAGTATCCACCAGTCATCAGTGAGGGGAGCGATGCGAGCCAGCAAGATTTCTCCTAACTTAAAGCGAGACATTTCTGCAAGAAAATTAGGACTGTTGGGCTTGACAACGTAGTGCTTAGCCGTCAGCCAGTTCATCAGTTCAAACTTGTCGGGGGAAAGTTGAGTGATTTCAAATAAGCCCGTGAAGCTTCTGTGCCGCCAACTTTCTAGCAAACTGCGATCGCCCTCGGTTAAATCCGGCTGACTTTCGACAAATAGGTCGATCGGCGTTTTGTCTCCGACTTTACCTTCGACTGTAAAACTGTCAATCACTTGATTTTGCTGAGCAATGTCGTAGCGCTCGCCGGTCGATCCAGCAGCAGCATAAGCTTCCAAAGCTACCGCCAACTCTCCTTCAGCATCCAGCACAAAGTCAATTAAATTTTGCTTGAGTGTCCAAGCTCTTTCCAACATTTCATCCACAATTTATACCGATTTTGAATGAGAGGATTTAGATTAACAATTATCGGACTTGAAGCCACCGACGCTTTACGATCCGGCTGCGATTGCAGACAGCGCATCGCGAACAATGACAAAAATATGCGATCGATGCCTCAGTCCTGAATAAGTTTAATTTTAAGGCTAATAGTCAAAAAAAAATGCCCATCTCCAACCGAAGCATCCCGATTTGGTAAAAAGCGTTTATTAGGAGCGCGATCGTCCCGCACAGCAAAGCCTATACGTCTCTAGCCAGTTCTCACAGCGAACAGTCCTGTGAAATAAAAATCGTGCTGAAAAAGGCGATTTCAAGGGAGCATAAAAATACCCTCTCCGATGTAGAGAGGGGCTAAAAATCCCCAAAAACTTTGCTAAACTCGCTTTAAAAACTGTGCCACCTATCAACAACAGTCCAAGACGCAGCAGCCGGGTTTTTTTTTATCAAACACTTCCCTCCATTCCGGTACCCGGCTAAAAATAACCGGAACGCTTGAGTTTGTGTGCGTCCAAGACTGAGAAATACTTGGCGTAAGCCCTTAGCGGCCGTCTTTGTCAATGTCGCCAGGAACAGCGCGTTCCACCCGATCCCAAGCGTCGCGCGTGGCGTGCTTCGCTTTGTCCCAACTCACATTAGATTTACCGCGATTTGTTTCGTAGTCGCGCTGCAAATCCGGTTCAATCTCGTGGAATTGCTTACCAGTATTGCCATAGCGGCTGTATCCCTCATAACCGGTGCGGTATGCAGGCTGATAGTCTTCGTAAGTCGCGCTAGTGTCCACGTAAGGACGGGAACTGTAGTTGCTTTGCCAGTAAGCATCTTCTACCGTGGGGTCGATCGCCTCGGCCACACCTTTGCCCACCAAACCGCCACTAAACGAACCCACAACAGCGCCTACAACTGCTCCTACAGGCCCGCCGATGGCACCGCCGATCGCAGCACCCGCAGCACCCGCACTCGCCGCACCTATACCAGTTCCCACTGGATGAGCCCCTGTTTCCCCGGAAAGCGGGTCTAGGTTAGCATCAGGTTCATGTACCGTTTTTTTGTCATCGCTCATGATATTTTTTTCCTTTTATCTGACTGTAACTATTATTTAATTTACTTTTTTAATTCCTCTCTCTTCATCTTCCCTAAGGATGAATCTGCTAGCTTAAATAAAATGGGAAGGAGAAAATCGCTCTGGATGCAACAAGTGGTTTCACCCCCTACTCTAAAGCGATAAGGTGCGCTGTCCGGCGCACCCTAGAGAATTATTTTCAAGTGAGTCCTGATAGCGGCTCAATTGTCTACTCACCGAAGCTCTGTATTTACCAGCAACTTGAGTTAGATAGAAATCTGTTGATTTATTAGTTGCCCGTGACCTTTTCGATCAACTCTTCAGCTTTTTGAACTATGCCTTCTTGCGGGTGTTCTCCCTTGTACTCTTTTAAGCTTTCGTCGTAAATTTTCTCGACGTTTGCAGGATTTTGAGCAGTTTTGACTATTTCATCGTAAGATCCTGCTTGGGGATTGAGATCCTCGAAACTTGTTGCGGGTTCAGTAATTGTAGCTTCTTGCGGCGCGTGAGTCTTGTCTTGACCTGCGTAAGCACCCTGACTGGGTATTACCGCTAGACCTACCAGACTAATCAAAGCCAGCGTACAGACTAGCAAAATGCTTTGAATCAATGTTTGTCCGAGAGCTTTTAAAACCCGCTTCATATCAACTTCTCCTGGTATTTTTCCGCAAAAATTATGGTGTTTGTCGCCCCTTCACTGCGATCGCACCTTGACAACCTTGGTTCAAGCGCAATCTTTGTCGCAGCTACCGCATCTAGAGCGAGCGAAAAGGGATGTTTCCCATGATGTCCAATATCTTAAGCGCCTGCTTGTTACAATTCCTTCTACCAAAAGATAGATTAGTTAGACAAGCGGAACTCATCTCCTATGAGGGGCGATCGCAATTCCTGCGAGGAACCCTATCTAGGGGTTTTCCCATCAATTACGAAGCCCCTGAGTCTTCTCTTTCGGCGCGTCTTTCGCGTCTTCGCAGTTCGGGAAAAAATCCCATTTACCAACATTTTAAATTGCTATAAATAAGCTAAGGAACTACAAAATAACCTGCTCTATGTCGAGGTTTCTGTTCTGCATAGCTCCTTCAAATAGCTCAGTAGAAAGAGCTTGTTCTACCGACCAAACTCCAGGTTTTTCCAGTTTACCTTCTAACATTAATTGAGCGATGCTGCCAGTACCAATGCCAGTAGCGACGGCAGCATTGGGGTGTACCGCTGTCGAGCAAACTTTAGCCGGTTGACCGTTTTTGAGACCGGTTACTTGCGATCGCACTGCCACACCAACCCCACTAAAACTATTAGTAACACTTGTCATCCCATAACTGACGTAGGAGAGAAATTCAATCACGGAGTTATTTTTGAGCCAGCTAGCAGGCCAATACTTGGCTACAAACCAGGTAAGGTGATTGTAAAGGTCGGGAGACGTACCGAATTTAGTCACAACTGATTTGACGGCGAATGTTTCGGGCAAAGTGATTGCTTCCGGCATATCAAACCAGTAAACCCCTGTTTTGCCGTAGGGCGCGGGAAATTCAATTGTTTCGCGATTGCTGTAGGGTTTTACTTGGTGCCACTTGCGATCTTCCCAAACCTCAAAAGGAGTTTGCAAACCTAAAAAAGTGGTTCTCATGACGGTAACGCCAGCGCCGCCCGAACCTCCGACTACATAACTCAAATGGATGTGTTCTGCTTCATCTAATTGTTCCACATCTCGGCGCACCATGCTATTAGACACACCGGGGAAAATGCCCGTATTAATAATAGCAGTAATCCCAGCATTTTTAGCGGTTTCGCGCAATTCTAAAGCCTTGCGAGTAAAACTGCGGCTGTCACTGACATCAGTATAATTAACACCTGCTTCGATGCAAGTTTTCAGCACGCCGGCGTCTCGGTAGTGAAAAGGCCCCGCACAGTGAACGACAAGATTAGACTCTGAAACTGCTTTTTGCAGGGCTGCACTGTCCGCTAAATCAAAAGTTTGGTACTGCACCCGCTCCGGCGGCAATCCCGGTCCAATAGAGGCTTCAGAGTTGCGTCCGGTAACAGTAATTTCCGCGTCGGTGTAGGTAACAAGGTCTTGGGCAACGCTGCTGCCAATTCGTCCCCGCCCGCCGACAATCAAAACTCGATTTGCCATCGCTAAAAAAAGGGTAACGCCATTTCTCAGTTTCTCAACTTGGGACCGGCGTTTTCATCCGCATAAAGTATGAATTGAGGAGAATGCGAAATCCTGGGGAATCGGCGGCGATGCCCCGATCCGGAGATGGGGAGCGACTTCTACCAGCGACTTGCCTGTTCTGCTTTCATTAGAGGCTTGGCTGCGACACTAATTTAAAAAATGCCTTCACCGTTAACTTGTTCTTCTAATATTGAGAATTTTCTCAATGGAATATGCTCTCAGATGCAAAAACATTTTAACAGGTTTGATGGAACCGGAACCGCCACCACCGATCGCGAAAGATGCACAAGATTTAGAAAAGGTATTGAGGGCGATCGCCAATCGTTTTCCCCTCACAGGAAATCTAACCAGAAAAAGTTCTCGCACTCGCACGCTGATAAATCAATAGAAACAAACGCAGATGTGATTCATCTGCGTTTATCTGCGTTCATCTGCGGTTGCTAAAAATCTTACTTTTCATTACTCCGAAAGACAGACTTACCCTTCGCTTTCAGAGTATTAGCCGCATCTGCCAAAGTCTGCGCGAAAGGCTGCTGCGAGTGTAGGAAAACGCGAGCCGTATTGCGTCCCGGCATCCCCGAAATCGAGCCGCCCGGATGCGTTCCCGCCCCCGTGAGGAACAAACCGTCGATCGGCGTTTTGTAATTCGCCAACTCCGGTAAAGGACGGAAAAATATCATCTGATCTAGCGTCATATCAACGTGATAATAATTTCCCTTCAAAGCCCCCAAACGCTCTCCCAATTCCGCCGGACTTTCCACGTGGCGGCCGATAATTGCATTTTTGATATTGGGTGCATATTCTGCTAATTTATCAATGCAGCGATCGGCAACTTTGTTTTTCAGCTCATCCGTCCAACCCGTACCGTGCTGGCCGGTTCCTTCAGCATTTTCGATCATGTAAGGAGCAAAAAATTCAATCCAAGCCGTATGATGTCCGGGGGGAGCCATTGAGGGGTCTAGTACCGTCGGAAACACCACATACATCGATGGGTCAGAGTCGGGGATTCTGCCGATGGAAGGGTCGCTGTGAGAAAGTTCAACGTGTCTCACCGAGTCTGCAATTAAAACCGACCCGATTAAATATTCGTCCCGATGATTCCAGCGCTCGAATCTAGGCGCTTCATTGAGAGCTAAGTCTATTTTGAGAATAGTCTCGTTGTTGTTAACAATTTTGCGCTCCAATCTTTCCCGCAAATCCGGGTCGGCACTGTCAACATCGCCCGAGTCCATTAAGTGCAGAAACAAGCGCTTAGCATCAATATTAGAAATGACACCTTTTGTAGCGCGGTATTCTGTGCCGCCGGCAACTCGAACTCCCACAGCGCGACCATCATCAACTAATATTTTCTCTACGTGCTGGTCGGTAAGTACGACACCCGAGTATTTTTTCACTACATTAAGCAGCGCTTGCACTAATGCACCTGTCCCTCCGCGCGGTCTTGCCATGCCGGGATTGTGCCTCATTGCCAGCATAATTGCGCCTACAGCCAGGGTTTTTTGCGAAGGAGGGGCGCCGAGTTCTGAGGCGAATCTTGCGAGGGGTGCTTTGATAAATTCCTCGTCAAACCACTCGTTTACAATGTCTTCAGCGCTGGTCAGCATTGTGCGAATAAAGTCCAGCGTTTTGTTGGGGGAACCGATGACTGACAATAAATCTTGGATCTTTGAAATATCGTAGTTGCCCAGAATATCTATGATGGATTTTGGTGGCGCATTAAACATCGGAACCATTGCACCTAAAGCCCGCTGCCAAAAGTCTGTATATTCGGCATATTTTTTAGCATCCCGCTCGTTGTAGCGGGCAATTTCAGCACAAGTTTTTTCTACAGATTTGTGCGCTAAGAAATATTTGCCGTCGGGATGCGGACAAAAGGCAACTGGATCGCAGAAAAGATATTCTAAACCGTGTTTTTCCAGTTCTAATTCTTCTACAACTGGCCCTAAATGGATAAATTCGTGGTCGATCGCGCACATATTGAATTTAAAATCCGGCAATTCGGGAATCGCAGCTTCGGTAGTTGCCGCGCCGCCGGGAACCGAACGTTTTTCTAACAACAGGACGGTATATCCCGCTTTGAGGAGATAAGAGGCACAGACCAGTCCGTTGTGACCTGCTCCGATGATAATCACATCATACGTTTGCATAGATAAAGCTCTGGGGATGGGAGATTTTGCTTATTTTACAAATGTTAACAAGTTTGCTGTCTCTACCAATAGAAATAGATTCATTTTCAGGAACCCGTTTTAACATCTTACAAAAGATGGAGTTTTTACCAAATGCTACTGTGCGATCGGCCTTATTTCCTCTTGAATTTACCCGCGCGATCGCCCTTCTCAAATCGCGCCAATATTGTACACTATTTAGCCACATTTATCTGCATTCAATTAAAAACTTAAGCAAACGAAGGAAGAAGGAAGAAGGAAGAGGAAAGCGGGAATAGGGAATAGGGAATAGAAACAGTTTTGAGATGGCTTTTTTCCTCGCGACGCGGCGAGTGGAAGGAGTTAAGCCCTAGGAAAATTACTTGCTCCACACTCAAAACTGCTAGCCCATTACCAATTAGTCCATTGAGAAATCTTACTTTAGTTGCTGGAGCGCCGCCTCAGCTTTTTGTACACCATCATTGTTGCCTTGCTGGCGGTAAGTGTCGAGGGCTTGTTGAAAAGCTTCAATTGCTTCGGATTTGCGATCGCGCGCTTTGAGTGCCGTACCCATATTGTAATAAGCTTCGGCTCTGTTTGGATCGAGCTTAATCACTCGCCCAAAAGTGGCAATCGCTGCTAAAAAATCTTGTTTTTCCAGTTGAATTTTCCCGATTCCTGCGTGTGCTTCCACTAAATTCGGTCGCACCTCAATAGCCCGCTGATAAGCTACCAGCGCTCCGTCGAAGTCGTTTTGAGCCTGGAGAATTTCGCCAATTTCTAGCTGCACTTCTGGATTGCGGGGCTCCAATTTGGCAGCTTCTTCAAAAGCTGCTAGCCCTTCGGAAGTATAGCCGGCACGCAGCAAAGCAGTGCCTAATTTTAACTGGACACCTGCTTGTTTGGGAGCGAGTTCGGCTGCTTGTTGGAGCACGGTAACAGCACTGGCAAAATTTCCCTGCTGGATCAATACTAAACCCATTGAAGAATAAGCTTGCCAATTTTTCGGATCGAGGGCGATCGCCTCTTGGTATGCTTTAAAAGAACCGCTGTAATCTTTTTGCTGAAAGAGTACCACTCCGAGACCGATCCGGGCATTGACATTTTTGCGATCGAGCGCAGCGGCGCGGCGGTAAGCTGTGGCTGCTGCGGGATAGTTTTGCAAATTCGCCATAGCATATCCTAAGGCGTATTGGAAGTCAGCATTGTTGGGTTCCAGACCGATCGCTTGTTGGTAAAATTCCACTGAGGCTTGATAGTTGCCTTGACGCGCTTCTAAATAGCCAATACCAGAAAAAATGCGGGGGTTTTCCGTATCTAAACGTGCCGCTTCCTGATAAATGGCGATCGCCTTACTGTAGTCTCCTAAATCTACCAACTCGCGCCCTTGTCGCAGCAGAGCATCTAAATTTGAATTATTTTCAGGGTTGACTTCAACTGACGTTTCTGCTGAGAGCGCTACCTGCGGCGCAGCGACAGCGAATCCTGCTACTAACAGCGTACTGAATATCAAGAGACTTTGTTTGTGCACGGCCATTTGTTTCAATGAGTGTGTGGAATGAAAGAGCGAGTTGCTGTCAGCTTAGCAAGCTGACAACTTATGGTTTACCAGGAATGTTTGAGCGGCGAGATGTAGTAAATCTACAGAACAAGACCAACTCAAAATTTTCGCGACTGAGGCCAACTGATGATTGTAACAACAACTGATATCATCCAAGGAGCAGAAATTCAATCTTACCTGGGAATTGTCACTGCTGAGGTGGTTTACGGCACCAACGCCCTGCGAGATTTCTTCGCGGGCATTCGCGACATCATCGGCGGGCGCACCGGCAGTTACGAGGAAGTTTTTCTCAAAGGACAGCGAGATGCCCTCGCGGAACTGGAAAAACGGGCCCAGCGCCTGGGCGCCAATGCCGTAATCGGCGTGGAAGTGGACACAGGCACGATTAATGTAGACTCGAACGGGGCTTTGCTGCTGATTACTGCCGTTGGAACGGCTGTAAAATTGCGTTAAGCTGTCTTTCCTGTATACGTCCGCATTTCCTGTATACGTCCGGAAACTTTTCTAACGGGATAAAATATTCATCACTTATCAGTCATAAATCATCAATGATTCGCTAATAGCGGCGGGCTGGTGGGTGATGACTTTTTCGTTTATTTCTTCAGACATAGAGACTGGTTCTTTCCCCAGGCAGATATACTTTCTATCAATCTCAGCCATAATTCATGCTTAGTTGAAAGATGGTTAAAAATTAAAGCAACTCTCAGAGGAAAGAAAAACCTATGTCATACGTAAATAGACCTGTAGATAACGTTGGTACCGAACCCGTAGTTGTGAATTCAATGATGGAATACCACGATCGAGTACGTTGGGGCCCGATTTTTTCTGGTTTGGTAATTGCGATCGGCACACAACTGGTGTTAAGTGCATTGGGCGCTGCGATCGGGTTGAGCAACATTGCTAGTTCAGGAGCTCCGCGCAGTATTTCAGGGGACGTGGGTACCGGCGTCGGAATTTGGTCAATTATTAGTTTGTTAATTAGCTTGGCGGTTGGCGGTTGGGTAACTGCTCGCGCTTGCGGCCCGATGAACCGCAACACAGCACTTTTAAACGGAGCAATTTTGTGGGCAACTACCTTAACAATTGGCTCTTGGCTGTTAGCAAATGGCGTGGCCGGTACTTTTGGCGTAATAGCTGCGAATGCGGGAGAAGCAATTAATCAAGCGCAGCAGGGCGGGGTCGATTTGCCGAACCGAGCACCTAACGTATCTGCTCAGGATGCTCGCAATCTTGCTGGTAATGCTGCAAAAGCTGGTTGGTCGTTCTTGTTCGGCTCGCTATTGGGTTTAGTTGCTTCGATGGTAGGAGCATCTGCCGGTGCGCGCACTCCTCGGAATTACTCGTAAAAGTTTCGTCAGACACGGAAAGTTCTATATTCATGAAAGCACTTTTTTTAAGGTGCTTTTTTGTTGGTTTCTCGTTCCCAAGTTCTACCGGGGAACCCATTTCTTGAGGCTCTGCCTCCAGGTTTTTAAAGCTAGTCAGTTCTAACTGTTTAGCGAGCACGGCGGGCGGGGGTGAGTTTGGACTCTTTGTCATGGTAGCGCTAGGTTAAAACGATTTATTAAAAAAATATTAAGAAAACTGAAAACTCTAATTTGATGACTTTATACTCCTAAGAGTAACTACGCAAACTTGATAGAAATACCGTAGTTACAGAAAAAGTATCGGTGAATCAACAACAAGTTTGGCAAAATTCAGTGACTTCGATCGTTCAGTCTCTAAAATTTGCGATCGCAGCCAGTTCCCAATTGGTGCGATTTTCAGGGCAATTTCTCAAAAAAGCCCAGCATCTAGGACGCTCAGTCCAAGCGTACATCGTCTTGTTTTTACTAGGTGTAATTCTAACTGCGTCAATTGCTGCTTGCTCAGCAGCGAGTGGGGCCAATCAAAGCGAGGTCAAGCTCAACCTAGTTTCCTTCTCAGTGACGAAAGCGGCCCATGACCAAATCGTCCCTAAATTTATTGAAAAGTGGAAGAAAGAGCACAACCAAAACGTCATTTTTGAACGCAGTTATGGCGGGTCTTTAGCGCAAACCGACGAGATCATTGCCGGCAAACAAGAAGCCGATGTGGTGCATCTTGCCCTTCCATTGGATGTGGTTCGCATCGAAGAAGCTGGTTTGATTAATTTGGGCTGGGAGGACAGAGTTCCTAGACGGGGAGTAGTTAGTCATTCTGTGGCGGCAATTGTCACCCGAGAAGGCAACCCCAAAAATATTCAAACTTGGGCAGATTTAGCCAACGAAGATGTAAACGTGATTGCAGCAAATCCTCAAACATCGGGTATTGGCGTTTGGCAATTGTTAGGTCTGTGGGGGTCAGTAACCCAAGAAGGAGGCGAACCTGAACAAGCCCTTGATTTTGTGGGCAAAATCTATAAAAAAATTCCCACCCTAACCAAAGATGCCCGCGAAGCCAGCGACTTATTCTTCCAACAAGGTCAGGGAGATGCCTTAATCACCTATGAAAATGAAGTGATTTTAGCTGGAACGAACGGACCAAAAACCAGTTACTTTGTTCCTCCCCTCAATATCTCTATCGATAATCCCGTGGCAATAGTTGATAAAAACGTTGATAAGCATGGAACGAGAGAAGTGGCAGCAGCCTTTGTCGATTTTCTCTATTCAGACGAAGCTCAGCAAGAATTCGCCAAATTAGGCTACCGTTCGGTCAATCCCTTTATCGCTCAAAGCGGCCAGGTGCAATTTCCCCCAATTAAAACTTTGTTCAATGCTCAAGATTTAGGAGGGTGGCCTTCGATCAAAGAGAAGTTTTTTGCAAACGGTGCCATCTTTGACCAAATTAAGGGAAAGTTCTGAACCTAAACGCCTAATTCACTTTCTTTTTTCCAAACTTACACTCAAATGCTGTCAACAACCCACCACTGACCCTACGGGTACAGTGGGGGCTTGAAATACAGCCCTAGTTGACCAGACTCAGGTAGAAATACCTCCGTTTAAGGCAAGTGTTAAAGTTCCTACCTTGGGATGCGTAGCTAGTTCCAAGCTCTAGAACTCAAAAGTTAAACAGTCATTTGGGAGACAGTGCTTTTGAGATAGTACCGACCTTAAACATTGTCAAAGCTAACATTACCCGCAAGGAGACTCACGAGTGAGTAAAGTTTTCGTTTTAGACACCAACAAACAGCCTCTTAATCCTATCCATCCAGGTAGGGCAAGAATGCTGTTATTTCAAGGGAAAGCTGCTGTATTTCGCCGCTACCCTTTCACCGTGATACTGAAGGAGGAGGCGATCGACTCAAAGATAGACTCGCTACGAGTCAAAATTGACCCTGGAGCGAAAACCACTGGGCTAGCACTTGTCAACGACAGCACTGGAGAAGTTGTGTGGGTAGCCGAGTTACAACATAGAGGGTTTCAGGTTCGGGATGCTTTAACTTCACGCCGCCAGTTAAGACGCTCGCGCCGCAACCGCAAAACCCGTTATCGCAAGCCTCGTTTCCTCAATCGCACCCGTCCTCAAGGCTGGTTGCCACCATCTTTAAGTAGTCGAGTTGCTAACATCCTAACCTGGGTTAAGCGCCTGTCATCATTGTGTCAAATTACTGCTGTCTCTCAAGAGTTGGTCAGATTTGACACTCAACAGATGCAGGATGCTGAAATTAGCGGAGTTGGTTATCAGCAGGGAACTTTGGCGGGATACGAGATTCGCGAGTTTCTGTTGTTCAAGTGGAATAGAACCTGCGCCTACTGCGGGGCAAAAGACACTCCTCTTGAGATTGAGCATATAAATCCTCGGTCAAAAGGAGGTTCTAATCGAGTCAGCAATCTATGTCTAGCCTGCGTTCCTTGTAATCAGAAGAAAGAAAGTCAGGATATCAAGGATTTCCTGAAAGGTCAGCCTGACTTACTCAAACGCATCTTGTCCCAAGCTAAAAAACCGTTAGCTGATACGGCAGCCGTCAATGCAACTCGATGGAAGTTGTACGAAAGCCTCAAGAAAACAGGTTTACCTGTTGAGGTTGGCACAGGTGGGCTTACCAAATACAACCGAACTGTTCGGGGCTTAGGCAAGACTCACTATTGGGATGCTACTTGCGTTGGAGCATCCACGCCAGAGCAGTTAATCACAGCAGGTGTTAACAAGATGCTTATTGCTGCTAAAGGTCACGGAACCCGTCAGCAATGCCGTACTGACAGATTTGGGTTTCCGATTCGTTATTGCTCTAGAACCAAGTTTCACAAAGGGTTTCAGACAGGGGACATTGTTAAGGCAGTTGTCACCGCAGGGAAGAAAGCAGGGACTTACGTTGGGCGGGTAACAACTCGTGCCACAGGTAGTTTCAATATTTCAACACCTGATGGGCTGGTTCAAGGAATCAGTCATAAGTATTGCAAACATATTCACAAAAAGGACGGTTATTTCTATGCACAGTAACTTGGATATTTTAGGGGGATTGACCTCCATAAAATATCCCCCGTTTCCTCCCACCGCTGACCCTACGGGTACAGCGGGGGTCTCCACGGGGGTAGAAAGATGAAATTTTATCGTTGGTTTTACCTAATCCCTCTCATCGTCATCGGCAACCTGATGACGAGTTGTGGCAATTCAGGAGATAAGGAACAGCAAATCAGTATTGATGGTGGTGCTGTGGGCTTTAGCGTTTCCCTCGCCGTCGCCGAAGAATACCAAAAACTTTATCCCAATGCCCAAGTCAGCGTCGCGGCCAGTGGCACAGGGGGAGGGTTTAGCAAGTTTTGTGCTGGAAACCTTGAGATTGCGGGGGCTTCTCGCACCATCAGAGAGGAAGAAATCAAAAAATGTGCCGACAAAGGAATCGAATTTATTGAACTGCCGATGGCTCTTGATGGTCTTGCGGTAGTGGTTAATAAGGAAAATAACTTTGCCAAATGTCTAACGATTAAAGAATTAGACACAATGTGGAATGCCAAATCTGAAGGCAAGATTACCAGTTGGAAGCAAATCAATCCCGACTTTCCAGACGAAAAACTGTTGCTGTTTGCCCCTCCTTCCGATACAGGAACCTTTGATTATTTCACCCAAGCCGTAACGGGTAAAAGGAAAAATAGTCGTACCGACTTTACCCCCAGTCGCAACCAAAATACCCTCGTTCAAGGGGTGATTGGCAATAAATCGGGAGTGGCCTATCTGGGAATTGCCTTCTTGCTCCAAAACCAAGACAAATTGAACGGGGTGGCGATTGAAAATGCGGATGGAAAATGTGTTAAACCAGTTCCCCTTGATAACGTTCTGAGAAATATCTATAGCCCCCTCTCTCGCCCCCTCTTTATCTACGTCAATAAAAAAGCCCTTGACACCAATCCTTCCCTTGAAAGATTCGTGAAATTCTATTTAGAAAATTCTTGGAAATGGGTAGATGGTGTGGGCTATGTGGCGTTACCCGATGAAGCTTATGTGAAAACTAAGCAAAAATTTGAGCGGCGTGAAACCGGAACGAAATTCAAAAAAGCCAAACCCGGTGAACCCATTACTAACTTTATTTAAGGAGGAAATCTCAAGCCCATGACCCTAACTCCTAGTTCCTTTGATGACTCCCTTTTCGCTGCGGATGACTCCTTGCTTAAGAAGTCTTCGGAAGATGTCCCCGAAAAGATTATTAGTGCGGTTTTATTTGCCTGTGCCTTCGTGTCCGTTGCCACAACCTTTGGTATTGTCTGGATCATTTTCCAAGAGACTTTGGGTTTTTTCCAAGAAGTTTCTTTAGCCCAGTTTTTTCTGGATACCCGATGGACTCCGCTGTTTGCCGATGCCCATTTTGGCATCTGGCCGCTGCTGAACGGAACGTTTTTAACCTCTGCGATCGCTATGGCTGTGGCGGTTCCTTTGGGTTTGTCTTCAGCCATTTACCTGAGTGAATATGCCCAACCGAAAGTGGCAGCCGTGTTGCGCCCTGCTGTGGAGTTATTGGGGGGAATTCCCACAGTAGTTTATGGTTACTTTGCTTTGCTCTTTGTCACTCCGGTTCTGCGGCATCTTTTCCCCTTAGAGATTTTTAATGCCCTCAGCGCTGGGTTAATGATGGGCATTATGATCACCCCCACCGTCGGTTCCATCAGCTTAGATGCTATTCAATCGGTTCCCCGTTCTCTGCGGGAAGGTTCCTATGCCTTGGGCATTACCAAACTAGAAACCATTTTTAATGTGGTTCTTCCGGCAGCCTTGTCTGGGATTATGGCTTCGATTATTTTAGGCGTTTCCCGCGCAGTGGGAGAAACCATGACCGTTCTGATTGCGGCTGGATCGCAGCCTCGCCTCACTTTCAATTTCATGGAATCCGTCGCCACCCTGACCGCTTTTATGGCGGAGATTTCGGGGGGAGATAGTCCCAGGGGTAGCCTCAGTTTTAAGACTTTGTATGCGGTGGGAGCAGTTCTGTTCCTGATTACATTGTCTCTCAATATGGCCAGCTTCTGGATTTCTAGTCGCTTTAAGGAAAAATACGACTGATTGCTATGGTTAAATCAACTTCAACAAACAATTCCGTCAAAACTGCCGAATTTACCGATAACCTAGAACGCCGAGAAGCGATCGGTAAAGTCTTTGAGTATCTATTCTTAATTGGATTACTCATCGGTTTATTTGTCCTCGCCTTACTGGTTCTTAATATCCTTCATGATGGACTTGGCAGATTGCTAACACCGGGGTTTCTCACGGAAACGCCTTCCCGTTTTGCCGAACGCGGAGGTATCCGTCCAGCCATTATTGGGAGTTTCTTTCTGGGACTAATCGTCCTTCTGGTTGCGGTTCCCATTGGGGTAGGGGCTGCTTTGTACCTAGAGGAATATGCCCCTAAAAAATGGTGGACGGCCGTGATTGAGATAAATATCGGGAATTTAGCGGGGATTCCTTCTATTGTCTATGGCTTACTGGGTTTAGGGGTCTTTAACTATTTACTAGGGTTTGGGCCTACCTTGATTTCGGGGGCATTAACCCTTGCCCTATTGTCTTTACCTGTCATTATCGTCACGGCGAGGGAGGCCATCCGCGCCGTTCCCGATTCCCTGAGAAATGCTTCCTATGGACTGGGAACTACCAAATGGCAAACCATCCAACACCATGTCTTACCCTATGCCATTCCGGGAATTCTTACGGGGGTGATTATTTCTGTTTCCCGCGCCATGGGGGATGCTGCTTCTTTGGTGGTCGTGGGTGCTGTCAGTTTCCTCACGTTTAATCCGGGTTTATTCCAACGATTTATGGCGTTACCCATTCAAATTTTCAGCTATATCACTCGTCCTGAACCGGGGTTTGCCAGTGCAGCCGCAGCGACGATTATTGTGCTGATTATCTTGATTTTGGGGCTTAATGGCGTCGCTATCTATCTGCGCCAACGCTATTCCAGCCATTAATTAACTTGAGTTGTCAAGATTAAGGAGACTATTTCAGATGACTGACAGTAATACCAAACTCAAAACGGACGATAGCGTGTTTAATGCAGAAGGCGTAAAGGTTTATTACAATGGCTTTTTAGCCCTTGTCGATGTCTATATCAAAATTCCCCGTCAAAAAATTGTGGCTTTTATCGGTCCTTCAGGCTGTGGCAAAAGTACCTTATTGCGTTGCTTCAATCGCATGAATGATTTAATCCCTGGTGCCAAGGTGGAAGGGAAACTTATTTACCGCAACCGCGATATTTACGATCCGCAAGTGAATTCTGTTAAATTGCGGCGACAGGTGGGAATGGTGTTTCAAAGACCGAATCCTTTTCCCAAGAGCATTTATGAAAATATTGCCTATGCCCCCAGAACCAACGGTTATCAAGGAAATCTGGATGAATTAGTAGAATCTTCCCTCAGACAAGCAGCTATCTGGAATGAGGTCAAGGATAAGCTGAAAGATAAAGGAACAGCATTATCCGGGGGACAACAACAACGGCTTTGTATTGCCCGCGCGATCGCCATGAAACCCGATGTTTTATTGATGGATGAACCTTGCTCTGCTCTCGACCCCATTTCTACGCGACAGGTCGAAGAACTGTGCTTAGAACTGAAGGAACGATACACAATTATTACAGTGACTCACAATATGCAGCAAGCGTCCAGAATCGCGGATGCGACGGCTTTTTTCAATACAGAAACGGACGATCAAGGCAAACGACGCGGCAAATTGGTGGAGTTTGGTCCCACTGAACAAATTTTCCGTTCTCCCCAAACCAAAGAAGCCGAAGAGTACATTAGTGGACGCTTTGGTTAAACGCAAGTGTTAGATTTAGGCGTTACGCATTTTGACATACCCCTGCCTAAAGGCGAGGGGATTCTTGATTCGCAGGGATTCCAATGAATTTACCCTCGGCAAGCATCTTGACCGTATGCCCTACGGCTGCAAGTCCTCTAATTAGAACTACTTGAGCGGCTGCAACATCTCTGTCCGTTGTATAGCCACAGTTCGAGCATGAATGAGTACGTTCATCAAGCTGTTTTTTTCCTGTTTCTGCTAGACAATTGGGGCAAACTTGACTCGTCTTATGAGCGCTTACCTTTTGAAAGTACACGCCATATTTCCAAGAAGTTTGCTCTAGGATGGTGAAGAACTGACCCCAGCTTGCGTCTAAGCAGTGTTTCCCTAGCATCGCCCTAGACAGCCCAATCAAATTCAGATCCTCAACGAAAATCATTCCCACATTTTGGCAGATTTGATGAGATAATTTACGATGCCAATCTTTCCGACTGTTAGCAACGTATTCATGCAGTTTTGCGACTTTCTTTTGAGCTTTACGCCAATTGTTAGAACCTAGTTTTTTCCGACAGACACGTTGTTGCAGCAATTTAAGCTTGCGTTCTGCGTCTTTAAAAAATCTTTGGCGCTTGACTAAAAGACCGTTAGAAGTTGCTAGAAAATTAGTTAGTCCCACATCAATTCCGATACCTTCACCGTGGGGCATTAGATTGGGTACTGAAACGTCCCATTGTAGGGTTAACATCACGTACCAACCGCTAACCCTACGGACTATCCTTGCTTGCTTAATCGTTGCACCATCAGGGATAGTCCGTGATTGATGGAACTTAACCCAACCAATTTTAGGGAGCTTCACCGCTTGATTTTGGACGGGATTAACCCCCAATTGTGGGAACACAAACGATCGCATTGTTCCTGCTTTCTTAAAGCGGGGGAAACCGTGTTTTTGTTCCCACATACTCACAAACGCTTTTTCAAGCCTTTTCAGTGTTTGCTGTAGGACGTGTACGCCGACGGCAGCCAAAGCAGGTATATTTGCTCTAGCTGTAGTTAAGCTTTTGCATTGGCTCGCATAAGTTGGTCGCTTCGTTTCGGCCCCAATGATAAATTCAGACCGGATAGAGCAAGCGTTAATTCGACAACTACGAGACTCAAACCAATGTTTACGCTCTGCCAATGCGTAGTTGTATACGCGACGGCATTGTTCTAGCCAATCTTCAAAGATTGCTATTTGTCCTGCCGTTGGTTTGAGTTTGAATTCGTAGACTAAATGAAACATTTGCTCTATCCTCCTAGCTGATTATACCACAACCATGAGCAAACGTTGAAACGCTTTTTCAAGAAGTCTAATTAAAGCCGTCCTAAAAGGACGGGGCTTGCACCCAAATTTTCGGTCAGCAATGATATTACCTTCTGGGCCAATACTCCGGACAGTTTTGGGAACGATACTACAAGCTTTACTGCTGTAAGTGGAGCCAAGCCTCCGGAGCTGCGTTACCAGGAAGAGCCTGGTAACGAGTATAATTCACCGAGGAATGTGGGCGCGGCGCACCCTAGAAATTAAGCGGTGAAGTATTTGGCCACTGGGTGATAGGTGATAATTGCGGTTGTTGATTGTTCGGGATAAAGTTGTTCGCTTTCATCCATGTAGAGGTTGATGCGATCGCACTTTAACAATTCCAGTTGCTTGTACTGATCCGCCATGTTCGGACAAGCAGGATAGCCGAAACTGTACCGCGAACCGCGATATCTTTGTGCCAGCATATCGCGAATGTTGTCCGGTTCCTCGCTAGCAAAGCCCAATTCCCGGCGAATTCGCGCGTGAGTCCATTCTGCTATTGCTTCCGCTGTCTGCACCGCTAATCCGTGAAAGTAGAGATAGTCGGTATATTGATGGTTAGCAAATAGCTTTTGCGCGTACTCTGTAGCAATTTCTCCCACTGTCGCTACTTGCATCGGAAATACATCGATTTTACCCGATTCTTTGGGCGCGAAAAAGTCGGCAATGCACAGCCGGCGCGCCGATTTTTGGCGGGGAAATGTGAATGTTGCAGCGGGTGTCGATAAATCTTGCCCGCCAGCCATGATTTCTGGATCGTACAAATGCAAAGAATTGCCTTCAGCTTGACAGGGAAAATACCCGTAAATTGCTTGCGGCTGCAGTAAATTTTCGGTGATAATTTTGTGTTTCCATTCCTCCAATTTCGGATAAACTGTCTCAGCTAAGAAAGCGTCGTATTCTTCCCGCGATTGGTCTTTTGGCTTGCGGAACTGCCACTGACCGGCCACTAAAGCTTGCAAATCTAGGTGCCAGAAAATCTCCTCAAAGGGGATGTCTTCTCCCTGCAACAGTTTCGTTCCCCAGAAAGGAGGAGTCGGGCGATCGATATCTGCTGCAACTGCTTCGGATCGCCTGGTATCTATCACCACAGGAGTGTCTGCTTTCTTGGCATCTTCTACAGAAGTTTCTGGCGCCGCTTTAGCTTCTTTAACCGCCTCATTATCATCCTCTGTTTCATCTAAAAATCCTTGCAAGTCTTCCCAATTTCCAGCAGATTTTGCTGGCATGAGTTTGTCCATAAAGTGCAAGTCAGAAAACGCATCTTTGCCGTAAATAACTTTACCTTTGTAAGTATTTTGGCAGTCTTCATGCACAAACTTGGGAGTCAAAGCTGCCCCGCCCAAAATTACCGGGACGGTGATTCCTTTTTGGTTGAACACTTCCAGATTCTCTTTCATGAACGCAGTAGATTTTACCAGCAACCCACTCATGGCAATACAGTCGGCTTTGTGCTTTTCGTAGGCTTCGATGATATTGTCAACCGACTGTTTAATTCCCAAGTTGATCACTCGGTAGCCGTTGTTTGATAAAATAATATCAACTAAGTTTTTGCCGATATCGTGAACGTCGCCTTTGACAGTAGCGATGATGAATGTGCCTTTGGCATTGTCCCCAGATTCGGACTTTTCCATGTGCGGTTCTAAATAGGCAACTGCCGCTTTCATGGTTTCTGCTGACTGCAATACAAATGGCAGTTGCATTTGTCCCGAACCGAACAATTCTCCGACTACTTTCATCCCGTCTAACAGGAAAGTATTGATAATGTGGAGGGGCGGATATGTTTCTAATGCTTTGGCGAGTTGGATGTCGAGCCCAATGCGTTCGCCGTCGATGATGTGCTGCTTCAGGCGTTCTTCTACCGGAAGGCTGGCGTCTTCTGTACGATCGCGCTTTGTGGTTTTGCCCGCAAACACCGTTGTCAGGTCGCCCAAGGGGTCGTAAACGCAAATATCGCCGTCAAACTCCCGTTCGTCGTAAATCAGTTTACGGCAGATTTCTTGGTGTTTGGGGTCGATTTTGGCGAGGGGCAAAATCTTATTGGCGCTGACAATTGCCGAGTCCATCCCGGCTTGCATTGCTTCGTGCAAAAACATCGAATTCAAGACTTGCCGCGCCGCCGGATTCAAGCCGAAGGAAATGTTAGAAACTCCTAAGATTACGTGACAACCGGGCAATTCTTGGCGAATGCGGCGGATCGATTCGATGGTAGCTTTGCCGTTTTTTCTGTCTTCTTCTATCCCGGTCGAAATGGGCAATGCTAGGGTGTCAAAAAAGATTTCTTCGGGGGGAATTCCGTAGGCGACGGCGGCGTTATAGGCGCGCTGGGCGATCGCAAATTTTTGGTCAGCAGTTCTGGCCATCCCGTCTTCGTCAATTGTCCCGATAACTATGCCCGCGCCGTATTTTTTCGCTAACTCCAAAACTTGATAAAAACGCGGTTCTCCGTCTTCATAGTTAGTGGAATTCAGCAAACATTTGCCGCCCGCAACTTTTAAGCCTGCTTCCATCTTTTCCCATTCGGTGGAATCCAGCATTAAAGGGAGAGTGGCATTAGTCACAACGCGGGAAACTAATTCTTTCATGTCTCGCACGCCGTCGCGGCCGACATAATCCACGTTGACATCAAGAATGTGCGCGCCTTCTCGCACTTGTTCCCTGGCCATTGCTACTAAACCGTCCCAGTCTTCGGCGTTTAGCAAATCGCGGCATTTTTTGGAACCGCTGGCGTTGAGTCTTTCGCCGACAATTAAGAAGGAATTCTCTTGTTCGTAGGGTTGGGCGCTATAAATTGAAGCGGCGGATGGTTCCCAAGTAATTTCGCGGATTTTGGGTTTAAGAGTTTTGCCAATTTCTGCTAGTTCGCGGATGTGATCGTAGCGGGTTCCGCAGCAGCCGCCGATGACTTGCACGCCTAAGTCTTCGACAAAGCGCATCAAGGCCATTTTTAATTCTATTGGCGTGAGTTTGTAGTGCGCGTGGCCGCCGATGTTTTCGGGTAAACCGGCGTTGGGAACGCAGGAAACGACGAAGGGCGAGTGTTCGGAAAGGTATTTGACGTGTTCGGCCATGCGATCGGGCCCGGTGGCGCAGTTGAGGCCTAAAATGTCGATCGGGTACGGCTGCAAAATGGCTAGGGCGGCGCTGATGTCGGAACCGACTAACATGGTGCCGGTGGCTTCCATTGTGACTGATACCATTAACGGAATTCGCGCGCCTTTTTTCTTAAATACTTCTTCAATCGCATTTAATGCTGATTTAATTTGCAGCACATCTTGACAAGTTTCGACAATAAATAAGTCAACGCCGCCGTCATAAAGTCCTTCTGCTTGTTCGGCAAAAGCGGCGGTGAGAGTGTCGAAATCGATGTGTCCTAATGTTGGCAATTTGGTGCCTGGCCCGATCGATCCTGCGACAAATCTCGGTTTTTCTGGCGTGGAAAATTCGGCGGCGATACCCTTGGCAAGTTCGGCGGCAGTTTTGTTGAGATAATATGCTTTGTCTGCCAAATCGTACTCGGCGAGAACGATGGAAGCCGCGCCAAAGGTGTCTGTTTCGATGACATCGGCCCCTGCTTCGAGGAATCCCCGGTGCACGTTGGCGACGGCTTCGGGTTTGGTGTGGACGAGATATTCGTTGCAGCCTTCGTATTCTTTGCCGCCAAAGTCTTCTGCGGTGAGGTTTTGGACTTGCAGGTTGGTTCCCATTGCGCCGTCGAAGACGATGACGGGGCGTGAGGGGTGGTGGAGTCGATCGAGGAATCTGCTATTCATAAGCGGTAAAAAAACGCCGGTGCTATATATTTACAATTTTATCTATTGTGCAATATTGTCAACAATTATGTGACTGTTGCCAAACTACTAATTACTCAAGGATTTAATGCTGCTGACAATAGTTCGATCGTACCTGTAATTTTACCGATCGCCCTGGATAATTGTCAAAATTCTGTTGTGGGCGAGGCTGCGGGGGGAAAACAGGCGAGTTGCGAGGGATTTTTTCGCTTAACTGTTGAGGAATTTGGCGAAAATGCGATCGCCACAATTAAACGAGTCATATAGCAATCCTTGCAGGAGTCGTAAATTTTTACCCTACTCCAACCCTCCCCGAACCCGCTCGTTCGCCAGTAAGAAATTCACAAGTGATGCGAGGATTGCTATATAACTAAAGCATTAAGATTTCTTTCTCATGCTTTTGTTGGAAGCTCTTTTAGGCAGCCGCTTAATTTCACTTTCGCCTCCTTGAACTTCTACTTTTTTAAAATTTTCTTCTACTTGTTCTATAATTTCAAAATCAACAATTTCAACATCGCCCCCGCTGATTTCTTCGTCTTCCTCGATCTCCTCCGAATTCTGTTGATTTGCGATTAACTGCCCCGCTAACCCAGAAGCTTGAACAGACAATTCTTCGATTTTTTCATTAATTTCAACTTCTCCACTCCGATGCTCAATTTCCGGGGTTACTATATATTTTTCTTTAGAGTAAAGATGAGCGAGTTCTTGACTAATTTCAGTTTCTCTGATTTCCTTGTCTACTAGCTGCATTGATAACTGCTGCTTTTCCCTTGACAATTCCTCAACCTTAGTCACAAGGATTCTAATCTGTTCGTTGAGAATGCGAATTTCTCGGTTTTGCTGCTGAATCATTTCTTCGGCATCAGCAATAGTTCGATTTCTCTCTAATATCACCTCATTTTTAGTTTCTAATTCCAAAGCGCTCATAGCCGCTTTAATTACATTATAAAAATGCGGCTTAGATACATCAACTTGTTTAGCATTATGGCGGCTTTTCCCCAAAAGTCCAATCTTTTCTCCTTGCTTAACAGCCAAAACAAAACCTTGATGATTTTTTATTTTTAATTCTTTGACAAAATCTACTTGAACTAAACTGCAAATATATTTGTGACAGTCAAAATAAAATTCTGCTTTCATCAAAAAGCACCCCTTTCTGCTACAGTCCCGCAGAATTATAGCATGAACAGAGTTTTTGCGGGAAATAAAAAGAAATAAATAATCGATAGCCCATTTTGGTCAAAACTAAATTTCATCATCAACAACATCTTCCGGCAACTCTACCACACCCGCAATCAACTTCCAACAAGGGTCATCTCCCTTCCAATCATCGGGCCGCCAAGGCATACTCAAACTCACTGTTACCAAACAAGCTTTTTGCGGTCGATACCCCAATTCTAACTTTAGAATAAACACCGGATCGGTAATTGTTGCAGTCAATCTTTGACCATGCTGCGTGACAATAGATCCTTTCCATTTATTACCACCTTGCTTTCTTTTAATTGGCTCGTTTACCGTAAATCTTACTGCTTTGACTAATTGCAAAGTTAGGCGCTCGCACATTGGCAAAGACTGCATATATTCCACCGTAACATATCGCAAATCGTTGTGCAAAATATATTCTTGACTATTGCAATATTTCAGCAAATATGCTGGCGCAACTTTCCCTACTTGCCGCCATTCTCCCGGTAAAACAGAAAGATTTTCACACGCAAAGCCAAAGTCCGGTCCCGTCTTGGCCAGAGGGATTTCTAGAACATCTAACAACGCGGGTCCAAGTCTATTTATCAGGCACATTGCTTTAGGAATTCGACCATCTGGTAAGTCGGAAACAGGACGCACCCACTTACCTTGAAGTTCATTAATTCCGGCGATGCACCTGTCGTGGTTTTTCCAGGAATTAGCGAGACAAATTATTTGAGCCATTCGATTTTAGATTTTAGATTTTAGATTCGTCCCACAATGATATAGTATTTTCAATAAATCAAAGATGATTAATTGTGACATTCTTCCACTTCTCGCTGAGATATTCAGCAACTAAGCGGCGGTGACAATTATGAGGTTTTGGTTCGCTACAAAGCAGACACCCCCAGTCTAAAATATCCGATGAAACCTGGTGTTCAATTTGTCGCTCGCCCATCAACTCCAAAAACTTCTGTTCATAAACATCCCAATCTCCCTTTTTCTTTTTATAATCATCCAAAATATCTGGAGTCGGCGCTAAATCCAGAAGGTGAACGTACTCAATATTGCCAATTGTTCGCAAAAAATACTCTAAATCTTTCCGCTTAGCAAAACCCGCCAACTGCGACACATTATTCAGCCGCGTATCTATCACCCTGCGGACTCCCGCTTTCATCAAAGTATCAAAAAACTGCTCGGCGCTTTTTTGAGTAAAACCAATTGTAAATAAATTAATTGCTTTCTTTTGTGACATAAGCGATTTCCAATCCGTGACGATAATAAGCTGTTTCTAAATCAACTATTTCCTGTTTAAGTTGAGGCTCTACTTCAAACAAGCTTAGCTGAATTGGCTCATTATCTTTTTTGCCTTTGTTAAACTTGCTCAAAAGTCTTTCTTCTAAATGCGGGTGCGATTCTAAATTGCCATCTGACAGAATGTGATTAATTTGTAAATTAAATTTTTTAACTTTGTGGCAGACTAAAATAGTCCGATGACAAGTAATCGGGTCTTTTTCCGCACACATTAAACTGATTTTATAATTGGCTGCGTTTTTGAGCAAGCGCTGAATTCCTTGGGAAAATAGAGGAGTGGCTGCTATGCGATCGTATAAAGCTTTACCGCTAGAATCGTAACAGCTTAAATCTTCGGGTCTCGCGCCCAACTCTTTGCCTAAAAAAACATATTGAATGCCGACACTTGACAGAGAAGCTTTAATTTCGGATTTATTAAAATGAGGTAAATAGCGGCTAAAAGGATGCGATCGCACGTCCGCCACCGCCGTAATTCCGTGTTGTTGCAGCAGCAAAACAAACGCTTCAATACTTAGATTGGAGTGTCCGATCGTAAATAATTCCATTGCTTCGATCTTACTATGCAGTCTTTGCCTTGCAGATGAAAGTTTGTGTCGCCTAGTTCTTGCAATTGGTAGACTTCAAGCTGTAGGTTTCTTTAGCAACTTTTGAATTAAAAGTTGCACAGCCAGCAGCATCAAACCCAAAGATGCAAAAGCAAAAACACCCGCACCCAAAGCCACTATCCCCATGACTAAAGTTCGCACAGCCGCGCCAATATTAATCGCAGTCACATTGTCAGAATGAATGGGCGAATTTGCAAAAGTTTGGACGATCGACAAAGTTAGCGCGTACAATGCCGCCGCAAACCCGCCCGCGATCAGCGAACCCATCACGCACCGCAAAATCGTCGGCGGCGTGGAAGATGCAGAGGTTGCATCTCCAGCCGAACTCAGAGGTTTAGAAGTAGAATTTGGATTAGTTAAATCAGTCATGGCGATTTTAGATTTTAGATTTTAGATTTTAGATTTCTGGTTAATTCACCAAAACTAAAATCGGTCTTGCATGACATATTATCAGTTCTTCGATCTCAATAGACTCTGCGAAAAGTTAGATTCATCTTGACCCTCGCCTGTTAGACAGGTTTAACGGGCGATGGCGATCGCACCCTCTTCGAGTTACACCCTAGAAATCGGCGGTTTCGTCTCGTTTCCCTCCGAAAAAATCTGAATTCCAGTATTGCTAAACTGTGCTACCCAAAAATCCAAATCTGGAGAAGCGATCGCACTTTTAACCCGTTCCATAACTTGCTGAGCCTGCTCTGAAGACTCGGCCAGCGCAAACACCGTCGGCCCGGAACCCGACATCATCGTTCCCAAAGCCCCCGCCGACTCAAAAGCCTGCCGCAACTGCAACACCTGCGGGTACACGGGCAAAGCAACTTTTTCTAAATCGTTGTGCAGCAATTGACCAATTTTCGATCGATCTTTTTGGGCGATCGCCCCCACCATCGGGCCCGAATGCAGCCGTTCCCGGCGGCACCCCAAATCTTCCGCTGCACAATAGGAATTACTGAACTGCTGGCGATAAGTTTGATACGCCCAGGCCGTAGAAATACTGAGATTGCGGTACTTCGCCAGCACCACAGAAAAGCCTGCCAAATCCGGCAAGGGCGACAGTTTATCCCCGCGACCAGTTGCCAAAGCCGTACCTCCTGCAATGCAAAAAGGCACATCCGAACCCAAAGTTCCCCCCAACTCTTGCAACTCCGAGTGAGTAAGTCCCAATTGCCACAGCAAATCCATCCCCACTAAAACCGCCGCCGCATTTGCAGAACCGCCGGCGAGTCCCGCCGCCACGGGAATCTGCTTGTGAATGGCAATCTCGACTCCGCCGTATTTCGCCAAAGCATCGGGGAATTGCTTCGCCAACAAATCCGCCGCCCGGTAGGCCAGGTTATTCTTATCAGGAGGGACTTGCGGGTGATCGCAGCGCACGCGAATCGTGTCCGTACCGATCGCGCGCAAGTCAATTCGATCGGCTAAATCTATGCTTTGAAGTACCATCGCCAGTTCGTGATATCCGTCGGGGCGATCGCCTATGATTTCCAAATACAGATTGATTTTTGCTGAAGCTAACAGAGAATATGAACGCATAGGTGATTAAGCCGCAGGTGAAAGAAACCCCTGGTTGAAATTAATTGACACCAGTCCCCGTCCATTTTCTCACAACTCAAAGGAAAAATTATGCAGGAAATGTGGAAAACTTTTTTTAGTTCCGGGTCATTTATTCCTCACGGTCACTGCTATCTCTGGCATACCCCGTTAGTCTGGCTTCACGTTGCCTCAGATTCTATAATTGCACTGGCGTATTTTTCCATCCCGATTACATTGGTTTATTTTATTTCCAAACGCGAAGATTTGCCCTTTAATTGGATCTTTGCCCTGTTTGGAGCCTTTATCGTCGCCTGTGGGATCACTCACCTATTTGAACTCTGGACGCTTTGGCATCCTACCTATTGGCTTTCAGGAACAATGAAAGCAATTACTGCCCTTTTTTCATTTGCTACAGCCATACTTTTGCTAGACTTAATACCTCAAGCCCTAGCACTTCCCAGTCCCGCACAGTTATAATCCGCCAACCAACTCCTAGAAGCTGAAATTGTCGAGCGCCAATTAGCAGAAGCTGCACTACAAAAAGCTAAAGAAGAATTAGAAATTCGAGTTGAGGAACGCACCGCAGAGTTAAAGTCTCAAACTCAACATTTAGAATTTGCCAACCAACTCCTAGAAGCTGAAATTGTCGAGCGCCAATTAGCAGAAGCTGCCCTAAAACAAGCTAAAGAAGAATTAGAAATTCGAGTTGAAGAACGCACCGCAGAGTTAAAGTCTCAAACTCAACAGCTCGAACAAGCCTTGTCTGACTTGAAGCAGGCTCAATCCCAGCTAATTCAGAGCGAAAAAATGTCGTCTTTGGGGCAATTGGTCGCTGGTGTTGCTCATGAAATCAACAATCCGATTAACTTTATTTACGGCAATGTTACTTACGTTCGCCAGTATACCGATAGTTTGCTAGAACTGGTCTATCTTTATCAAGAGCAGTATCCAAATCCCCTACCCCAAGTTAAAGAAAAACTCAAGTCGGTAGATTTAGATTTTATCATTTCTGACCTGCCAGAAATATTAATTTCTCTGAAAAATGGCGCCGAGCGCATTCTCGGTATTGTCAAGTCGCTGCGAATTTTTGCTCGCCATGACGAAGCAGAAATGAAATTAGCCGACATTCACGAAGGAATTGACAGTACACTGATGATTTTGCAAAGCCGATTGAATGCTCAGCAAGGTTTGTGGAGCATTCAAGTTATCAAAGAATATGGCAATTTACCGAAAATAGAGTGCTATCCCGGACAGCTAAATCAAGTGTTTATGAATATCCTGGCTAATGCTATTGATGCTTTAGAAGAGGACAGCGATAGCGATTCGATTGCAGACAATGAAGCTAATCCCCGCCTCATCAAAATTTCTACCAAACTTTTAGACAGTGAAATGGTAGAAATCAGAATTAGCAACAACGGCCCCGACATAACAGAATCGGTGATAAAGCACTTATTTAATCCCTTTTTTACCACTAAACCAGTAGGGAAAGGCATAGGGTTGGGTTTATCGATCGGCTATCAAATTATCACCGTAAGACATCTAGGCGAATTGCAGTGTATTTCTTCACCGGGGAAAGGTACGGAATTTATTATTAAAATTCCGATTAGCCTGGAATCAACCTTTAAAAATCCACAACAAACCTAAATTCGACTGTTTCTAGTCAGGCCGAAGAGTCCTTCTTCATAAAAAAACAAAATAGCCAGATACCAGACTTCATTAATAATTCGGGTATTTAACAAAATTGTTAACTTCAAACATCGGACATCATATTATTACTCAAATTTACCCATTGCTCCACGCTTAAATCTTCAGCACGAGATTGAGGATTTATCTGTAACTCTTCTAGCAATTGAACGAGTTTATCTAAGTCCACAGCCCCTTTCAAATTATTTCGCAGCATCTTGCGCTTGCTACCAAATCCCAACTTAACTAAATTCTCCAAATAGCGCGGATTAACCGCCGCAGTTTCTATCTGTCTGGGAAGCAGCCGCACCACGGCAGAATCGACTTTGGGCGGCGGAAAAAAATCTTTAGAGGGCACATCGCAAATTAACTCGCATTCTGCTAAATACTGCACCCGCACCGACAAAGCGCCAAAAGCTGTCGAACCCGGTTTAGCGTAAAGCCTTTGGGCCACTTCTTTCTGCACTAACAGCACGATCGAATCGAAGGGTTTAGCAGCAGGAACAGATATGGTTCCCAGCAGTTTTTGCAGAATCGGGCCGGTGATATTATAGGGAATGTTGGCAACAACTTTATTGGGATTTTGGAATTTGGGAAATGCTGTTAGTTCAGCCTCTAAGTCCATTTCCAAGATGTCGCCTTGCAGCAGTAAAAAATTGTCGGTTTTGCCGAGTTGTTTGGCTAGCTTGAGACACAAATCTCGATCGATCTCCACCGCTACAACAGACTCAGCCGCAGGCAGCAAGCGTCGAGTCAAAATCCCCGTACCCGGCCCAATTTCCAGGACGCGATCGCGATCCAAAGAAGCCGCTTTCACAATCTTATCTAAGGCTTTCTCGCTTTTGAGCCAATGTTGAGCAAACTGTTTCCGGGGTCTGGTCGATCGCATTTTTTGAATTTTTGGAGAAATCTTAGCCTGTCATTCTATCACAGCTCAATATCTTTTCCTAACCTACGGTCATGTTGATTTTTGTTAACAGGGGTTGAATTAAGCAAAAAACATGGGCACTATAAAAAGATAAACGATAAAAAATAAATTAATTTGTTCCCAATTACCACTTCCCAAAAAATGCAATTCCAACGAGTATTTGGTACATTACCCCAAACCACAGCCAGCGCGCCCGGAAGAGTAAACCTGCTGGGCGAACACACAGACTACAACGATGGATTTGTACTTCCAACTGCGATTCCCCAGTGCACAACAGTAGAAATCGGCTTCAGCAGCGACGCTATACACCATTTTTTTTCAGCAGAATATGACGAACTCATAAATTATTCAGACGACGATACAATACCGCAAAACTTCGTCAGTTATATCTGTGGCTGCCTCAGACTTTTAGAAAAAGAAGGATACAAAGTACCGCCAATAAATCTCTACATAACCTCCAATGTGCCGATCGGCTCCGGTTTGTCCAGCAGCGCCGCTTTAGAAATAGCAACCCTCAGAGGACTGCGCGCGCTGCTGAATCTCCCCCTAGATGACGTGCGGCTAGCTCAAATCGGACAGCAAGCCGAAATCCAGTATGCCGGCTTGAACTGCGGCATCATGGATCAAATGGCGTCGAGTTTAGCAGACACCAACACCATGCTATTTATCGACACCCGCAGCCTCGAATGCCGCCCGGTACCTTTTCCCGCAGGCACAGAAATTTTAATAATTGACAGCGGCGAAAGCCACAAACTAGCAGCAGGAAGCGGCTACAACGAGCGCCGCGCCGAGTGCGAGGAATCCGCGCGGATATTGGGAGTTAAGGCTCTCAGGGATATCGCCGATCCCCAAGCAGTCGAAGTATTGCCAGAACCCCTCAAAAGGCGATCGCGCCACGTCGTTACCGAAAACAACCGCGTGCTTGAAGCGGTAAAATCTTTGCCGGCAGAGCGTTTTGGTGAGTTAATGAATGCTTCCCACGCCAGCCAGCGCGACGACTACGAAGTTTCGGTGGCGGCAGTAGACGCGCTGGCGGCCATCTTGCAGTCAATCCCCGGAGTCTTCGGCGCAAGGCTGACGGGCGGAGGTTTTGGCGGTGCTTGCGTAGCGCTGGTTGAGAGTGGGAAAGCGGGTGTTATCGCATCAGAGGCGATCGATCGCTACCAGCGCGCGGGTTATAACGGCCGCGTTTTAGTTCCCGATATGAAAGTTAATTCTTAACTCCCGAACTATCTCCCGACAGCGAAGGCCAGCGCACAGTGACGATCACCGAATCCTCCTCGGCAGACCAATAATGAGGCACTCCCGGCAGCCACAGAGCATAATCTCCTTCGCGAGAAAGCAAGATTTCTTGTTCTGGAAATTGCAGGCGAAACCGCCCTTTTACCAGGATAGAAAGCGTCGTGGCTTCCGCATTTACCGCCCACTGAGTCCTGCAATCTCCGGCGGGGTGAGTGCCCCATTTTACCTCTAAAACAGAAGTCGATCGCGGGTCATCTTCAGGCGTCATAAAGTGACCCGCAAACCAACCGCCCCGACTTGCACCTTCAGCGCCCGCATTTCCGAAAACCACTTGAGATGACATCAGCTCATCAGGTAAACAACAAATAGCTTGAGATCACAAACTCTACGTTTTGTACTCAAGGACATCCCGCTCGATCGCTCGTGCCGTAGGGACACTCCAAGAATCCATAGGTGTCAACTTAACGTACAACCGATAGTTCGACAGGGGTTGAAAACCCCTGCCTCAAAGCTAAAGTCGTCTGAAGACGACTAATGAGTTTTTCAGTCCTCTTTGAGAGGACTTTCGCTATGAGACAGGGAATTCATTCCCTGGCGGACTAACGGGTGGGCGGGAGGACTGGTGGACAAAAAGCTTAAGTTGAACACCTATGGGCTTGTCCTAAGTCCCTACACTCGCCGTGTCCCTACAAGGGCTTACCACCAAAAGTGCGATACTTACTTGCGGCCTGAAGGTTGACCTTCCGTAGTCGCTATTTCCCCAGCTTCCATCAACTGCTTAAAGCGGCGCAAATCATTTGCAATTTGCTGTTCGGGAGCTTCGCCAAATAGTTTAGCAGCGCCAGCACCAATTGCACCGCCCGGAGGGTTGTATTCGATGACAACTTTTACCTCTGTACCCCGTCCCGCTGATGCCGGTTGAAAGCGCACAAAACCAGAATTGTCAACATCAGCTCCTTCAACAGACGCCCAAGCAATTAAGCGATTTTCTTCTTCGCCGACAATCTCTGCATCCCATTCCACACTATTGCCCATCGGCGCGCTGGCAATCCAGTGAGAACGTTTTTCATCGATGACCGTAACGTGTTTGAGATGCTTCATAAACCGAGGCAAATTTTCAAAATTGCGCCATAAACGGTACAATTCATCAGCCGGTTTGTCGATCGTCACCGTCTTTTCAACTTTAATGCTTTGATTCGGATCTGCAGCCGACTGCAAACCCTCCACAACCCCCAAACCGCGCGCCGCTAAACCGCCGCCCGCAACCGCCAGCAAAGCACCTCTCAAAGAACGCTGCGATAAACCAAAAAGCACGAGCGCCCCGCCACCAATTAAAGATGCCCAGCGTTCGGTATCGCCGCTGCTACTTTGGTTTTGTTTGTCGGAATTTGTCATTGAAGTAGATTCCATTGGTTTAAACCTGGTAAATTAATAGCGGAAAATAGCAGCTAAAGGTGCCTCGTCCGGCACTTTTTCTGGCGGCACTGCGTAAACAGTTCCGCCGTTGAGGATAGTTTGAATTGCTGCGGCATTCAACAAATCTTCGTCGCCCAATTCTGCCTCGGGGTGGATTTGCACCGAGTTCGTCTCGGGATTAAAACTACCCCACTGCTGAACGCCAAGAGCAACAAACAGTCGATCGACCCGTCCAAAATAAGCAGCCGAAACAGCTTCTTTCAAATCAGCAGAAATTTTATCGCTTCCTGTAAGATCGTGGTATTGTGCGATCGCCTCTGACTGAGCCTGCAAAAACAAAGGTTCCACCAGCGGCAAAGCTTGGGCGCGCAACTCTTCCGGCTTGAGAAGTTTCTGATTGCCTGTAATTCCTTCTTCAACTAAATGCGGGTAGGTATTGGCTTCTCGGTAAAGCGGGAGCAAATACTCAACTCCAGCTAACACTAAAGGAGCTTTTTTATTGTGCAAATATTTGTGAAGCGCCCCATCAATTATGTGGAAATACTGCAAAATTTCCTGCTGGGGCTCATCTCGATCCGGACTTCCTTGACCGTGAAAACTTCCCGGCTGCTGAAAAGAATTATTAGTGCCTCCTTTTGAAGTAGCAATCCGAAACTGACCATCTTTAGCAGTCGGGTCATATTGCAGAGCCTCATCAAGGCTTTTTGGCAAGTTTTCAACTTCAACTTCCCGAGCACTGTAAGCCGTACACTCAATTAGCCTCACTTCCTTCTGACTGAGAGCTAAAACATAAAATAAATTATTTCCTGTCAGCATAGGCATCAGCGGTTTGACGTGAAAATTGTCGCTCACAACCACTAATTCATCAAAATTCACCGGACAGGTATAGTAGCGGAAAAATCCCGAACCGACAAAAATCGCCAGCAGGTTGCTTTGATTTTCCCAAAAGTTTTCCTGGTCAACTTCTGCTCGGACTGGCTCTAGCAATTGGGCAGCTTCTTTTTTGTCAAATCCGTACTCTACAATTTTGTCTTCAGCCTCTCTGATTAAATTTTTGAACCGAATCGGATTTTGTTGAATTTCTGTTCCTTGAGCGACTGGCATATAAATAGAGACGCACAATCCAGGAGATTGTTGTACCAGCGCTTTGAGTTCCTCTACAGATATTAAGTTCACCGCTGAAACTCCTTTTCTAATAAAGGGTGGTGTAATGAAAACAACCGATTTTTTAAAATGTATCTCCCCTGGCGCGGCTCCTGCGTCTGCCTAAAGTAATGATCGCCTGCTGTAGAGCCTTTCATCCCAGAACTAAAACGGGGTTTGCAGCCGCTGTTCCAATCGAACTGCTTATCACCTAAGATAGACGGCGCTAACTCGGCCGCTACTTTACCATAATTTAGTTTAGTCGGGTTCAACTACTCGTTATATCTGATGAAAACAAAAATGTTTCTGGGGTTGCTGTGGGCAACATTTATTGCCTACACCTTGCTGCTAGCTCCTCTCGACCGGCCCGGAACGCTAACAGTTATGGAAAAAATGCTCAAATTGCAGCTAGAAGGAATTAACCCCTACCTTGTAACGATATTCGCTCTCATGGGAGTGTGGCCGATGGTCTACGCTTGCCTCCTATTCATTGATGAGAAAACCCAAAATATATCCGCTTGGCCTGCTTTCATCGCTTCCAACGGCGCCGGCATCATCGGCTTAATTCCCTACTTACTCCTGCGCCAGCCTCAGCCAGAATTTTCCGGCCGCAAAGATATGTCGATCAAAATAGCAGACTCCCGCTGGACAGGGATTGTACTTTTACTAACCACTATCTGGCTGTTAGCTTGGGCTTGGTTAAATGGAGATTGGGGAGATTATGTCAGGCAGTGGCAATCAATTCCTTTTGTGCATTTAATAACTTGGGATTGTTGCTTGATGGCTGTAATATTTCCCTCACTTCTGGGAGACGACATGGCACGCCGCGGACTCTCGGACGATCGCATTTTTTGGGCAGTCTCTCTAGTTCCGCTGTTAGGGCCGCTAGTTTATCTTTGTCTGCGCCCCCCTCTGCCAGAATCTGCAACAGAAATCGCCACTTTCCCACTGACAGCCAGAAATTGAAACATTGAAAAATTTGGTAGTGTTCAAGATGTAATGAATATTCAAGCCGCAACGGGATTAACAAACGCTCAAAAAGCGACAATGAAAGCGTTAGGGGCGATCGCGTAGTCTGGGTGTACCGTGGAGAAAGATTTTAATTGTCCTGAAAATCTCGATCGCCACTTATGAGGTCACTCTATGGAGCCAAATGATACATCGGCCCGCTACGACCGAATTGCCCAATGGTGGCAAACTGAGCATCAAGATTCAACCTACGGGATTGCCCAATTAGAACGGGCGATCAAATTTACTTCTAAGCAGCACGCAGCACTTGATGTCGGGTGTGGAAGTAGCGGACGTTTTATTAACAGTTTATCCAAGCATGGATTTCAGCCTGAAGGACTTGATATTTCTAGCGAAATGATCGATTTAGCCCAGCAGCTACATCCAGAAATCACGTTTTACCGGGAAGACATTTGTGATTGGCTGCCGCCGAAACTTTACAGCCTGATTGCAGCGTGGGATAGCACGTTTCATCTGCCAATCAACAGGCAAGCGCCTGTGATACAAAAGCTATGCGATGCGCTTGAACCCAATGGAGTGATCCTGTTCACTTGTGGCGGCGGACATACCAGCAGCGAGGTTTCGGGAGCATTTCAAGGTCAAGACTTTGATTACAGCACTTTGGGTGTAGATACTTTCCTGCAAATTTTGGTTGAGCATCATTGCACCTGCCGGCATCTCGAATATGACCAGTATCCTGAAAGTCATGTTTATATAATTGCCCAAAAGACCTAATCTATCATTGGCACCATTAAAGTGTGGGATGTCGCAAGTGGTCGCTGTAACCGGACGTTGATGGGCGATCGGCTGTATGAAGGTATGAATATTCAAGGGGCAACGGGATTGAGGAATGCTCAGAAATCGACATTGAAAGCGTTAGGGGCGTTGGTGTAACGTGTGTCGAGATTAGGGCGATCGCGTTAACTCAGCGCTTAACTTGCGGATCTTGAGTGGTGAAATTTGGTAAGATTTTGCAAACTGAGTTCATGCCGCAACAGGTTACGCCATAAGCCATTTAGAGGAAATAGACGTTTCGCTTTTAATAAAAAAGCACATTATTAACACGTAGAGGGTATTTTTAATAGCTATTGTCAATGATTGTAAGTCTTATTTTAGTCATTTCATCTCATGCCAAACCTTTTCGCTCGCATTCGTTAATCTCCCTTCTGTTTCAAGACGTGCTGCCGAAAATTGCCGAGCAATTTGGTGTCTCTAGGGTGGTTGTTCAGAATAAAACTTTTCTGTCAGTTAATTCTCTAAATTATATGTTGGAAGAACCGTTGGCAAGCAATAGCAGTGAAGACAACTCTCTAGTCACCACTGTGATCTCTCATGTAGTGAAACCGGGGCGCGAGGAAGGTTACGAAGCATGGTTTCATGGCATCGCCGCAGATGCACGAAAATTCAAGGGACATCTGGGTGTCAGCACTATTCGACCCCAGCATCACGCCCATCCTGAGTACGTGGTCATTCTCAAGTTCGATTGCTACGACAATCTCAAGGCCTGGCTTGAATCTGATGTTCGGCGAGAGTGGATTGAGCGATTGCAGCCTTTGATTGAAAAGCCAGAAGATATTCAAACCCTCACCGGATTGGAAACCTGGTTTACGCTGCCCAATAAATCGATGAAGGCTCCACCCCCTCGCTACAAAATGGCGTTAGTTACATGGTTGGGAGTCTTTTGTACGATTTCTATTCTCAATCGTTTGCTGGTACCGCTACTATCAGGGCTTCCTGCGTTGCTCACATCTCTGATGATCTCAGGTCTCACTGTTATCCTGCTCACCTATTTGATCATGCCGCGTTTAACACAATTATTTCGCAAATGGTTGTATCCCATTCCCTAACCCTAAAATGATATGAATTTGTGGCGATCGCTAGCAGCGACGGGGACAATCGGTTTGGCTGGATAATTTTGAGCGAAGTTGGATTACCCACAGTAAGTTGCAGCACTACATGGATGACCATAGACTACGATGAAGCAGCAAAGTATTTACTAGATGAGACATGGGCTGGTCAATGGACTCGTAATCTCATGGAACCCCAAAATTTAACGCTCATTGAAATAACGGCTCTTCTTTCACGGATGCTCGATTACCCAATCAACTATGTCCAGATAACGATCGAATCGATACAGAACCAGCTTGCACTAGCGGGAGCGACACCAAATGTACAACAAGAGTTAGGAAAGCTGCTGCGTGCGCTTGCCAACCCTGACGGAATTTATGCCACAGCACGAACCCCTGAGAGCCTCACTCCAACAACATTTGAGCAGTTTGCTGTATACAAACTACTGCCCAAATTGACCTGATGAATAGTTATATATTTTGTGTTGCTTTCAGCATAAGGCATTGCTGGTTTGGTAATCCAGCTATCTCTAAAGCTGATTTCTTTGTAGAAGAATCATCACTCTTGAGCAACAACCTACTTCCAACGTAATTGGCTAGAGTTATTCTATCGTGATTCTCAGAAATTGTTAGGATTATGCCTAGTATTCCGTCAGAGGAATGAGCCGTCTTTATGGGCATTGAATATTAGTATTTTGGGTCTACCGTCTGGTAATTTGGTATCAGTTGAAGGGTGAATTGCGTCCTTGCTAAGGGCATCGCAATTTTTAACTACTTTTACGGAGATATTAAAAGCTTTGACAACAGCTATATCTTATAGATTTGTGGGTGCGCTATAAGCCAACAGTGACCTATTTCCTGTCGAGCAAGCTAGTTTGGGCTTGAAATTTGTTTAAGCCCCGTTAGTTGTAGGTGCATGGTAAAAAAACCGATTTCTGCGTCATTTTATAAAGAAAATTAAAATTAGGGGTGAGTGCTTTTCACTTACCCCTGCCATTTGTTGTCAGCCGCTTAACCAACAAATTGCAGCAAGAAATCGCCCAAACAGCGGCGCAATTGCTACTAGATAGCCTTGTCGATACTCAGCGTCAAAATCGCCAATACTCCCAGCAAATGACCTGCGCTCATGCAAGCCAGAAATGCCGGCACGCTAACATTGTTGAACAAAGACGGGAAGGGCAAAGGCATTTTCGGCCCGACGTGGGGATACCAAATTCGGCGGCTGAGAACTAGCAAGGCTAAGATATTGCAAATAAACATCACCAGAGGCTTTTGCCAATTTCCTGAGGCTGTGTCAGTCACAGTCGATGCTACTACTGCCAGTAAATTTGAGTTAATCATGGTTGATGCTCCTATTTTTCATAAACTATCAGAAATGCTCGATGAGATTTCTTTCCACCAATATAGCAGGAGCGATCGCCTTTACGTAATAAATATCTGTTGCTGTCAATATTCACCGCGCCAGCGACATCGCCCCCACCCGTAATCATCGAATCACAGCAAGAAGTCTCTTAATGCCATTCAAAAGTAACGAAAGATACAAAGGGACAAAACCATACTCGCTGCCATTTGTAACTTTTAGCCTGTCTGGCAGTGGCGGCATTTACTCACGCTGCCAGACAGGACAGACAGCTACTCATTACTGAGCAATGTAGGTAGGCAGAAAGTGAAGGATGTCACGCAGAACGCTATATCCAGCGGCGTCCCACAGCAAATAAGCTAAGAAACCAATCATCGCTAAGCGACCGTTCCAAAGTTCTGCTTGCGGGTTGAAGCCAAACAGAAAGGCATTCCGATCTTTACCGTTGTAAGCATTAGCCGTAGGAGGCACGTTAGTAGGACGAGTTTCCATGTTTTTACATTCCTTAACAATGTTCGCTTCTCATGGTAGCGACCTAATTTCTGCTTTGCTATCTGTCTCTAGGCCCAAGATACACACAAGTCTAAAGGAGGATTTTGAAACAAAAAATAAAGTGTTAAGTTTTGTTGCGCGAAATTTTTCAGCGATCGCCTGTATCTGTAAATACTAAATACAACTGCAAGCTGAGGTGGCCGCTGTGAAAGGCTCGCTCGCAGCCTCGCGACAAACAACGGCGCTGGTGACTCGACAAGACTCAATCCGCGCTCTGCTAGAGGCAAGAAAATTTAGTAAATTTCAACTTAAAACCCGAACACGATCGCCCTTGAGTTTACTAAAATAGGAGATAAACAGATCGATCGGGAGAAACAGTTATCGAAACCATCTACGGCCATCTTCAAGGTTTAAAGTCCAGCCAGCTCAAGCAACTCGAAAAGCTGTACCACCAGCGACTACCGGGCGATCGCATCACCACGGCAGAATTCGCCCAGCGCGTCGCCGCCATCAGCACGGAAATAGACAAACCAATCTGCACCTACATCAACCGCCGCGGACAAGTAATTCGCGTCGGCGTGGGTTCACCCCGCCAAACGCAGATTGCGCCCTTAGAATTACCCCGCTACGGGGGAGGTCGCCTCAGCGGCATTCGCTGCATCGCCACCCACCTGAAGCCAGAAACTCCAAGCGAAGCAGCTCTCACAGCAATGGCAATTCAGCGCCTCGACGCCCTCGTTTGGCTGACACTGAGCGGCGGAGGATTTCAGCGTCGCGGCGGCGGTGCGACTGGTTACATCCAAGAAACTTATCTCGCTCACCTGATACCCCAGGGAGATGGCCCAAATTTTGAGTTCTCTGTTTTGAGCGCTCAGTTAGAACCAGATTCAACTGATGAAATAGAAGAGCCTTCAATTCAAAAGTCACTAATTCAAATTCCACACTTTCCCTGGAAAATATCAGAACCGCTGAATTTGGACGAACTCGCCGACCAAGACTTTCTGGATTTGGTGGAAGGACTCGAAGCAGAGTTTGAAGCAGAGTTTGTCGCTAAGCAGGTCGATGCAGACCAAGATAAAGTGCTGTTGGTAGGTGTAATGACTCAGCACATGACTCAGTTGGAGTTTGAGGACGGGCTCGCAGAAATCACGCGGCTGGTTGAAAGCGCGGGGGGTCAGGTGCTGCAAACAGTGCGCCAAAAACGATCGCGCCCCCATCCGCAGACAGTCGTCGGCGAAGGCAAAGTTCAGGAAATTTCCCTCGCGGCTCAGACGGTTAGCGCTAACCTCGTGGTATTCGATCGCGACCTGGCCCCCGCACAAATACGGAACTTGGAAACTCAGATAGGTATCCGCGTAGTCGATCGCACAGAGGTAATTCTCGACATCTTTGCCCAAAGAGCTCGAACGAGCGAGGGTAAATTACAAGTCGAACTCGCTCAGCTAGAGTACGCCCTGCCCCGGCTCAGAGGTCGCGGTCAGGCAATGTCGAGACAGGGTGGCGGCATCGGTACCAGAGGTCCCGGGGAAACCAAACTAGAAACCGAACGGCGGACGATCGCCAAACGCATTTCTCGATTGCAGCAAGAAGTAAATCAACTCCTGGCGCACCGATTCCGGCTGCGGCAGAACCGCCATCATCACGACGTACCCTCAGTGGCGATCGTCGGCTACACCAACGCCGGTAAATCGACTCTGCTCAACCTGCTCACGAATTCCGAGGTCTATGCCGCCGACCAGTTATTTGCCACCCTCGACCCCACAACTCGACGGTTGACCATTCCCGGCGTCACCGGGGAACCCCTGTCGCTCGTCCTCACAGATACAGTGGGCTTTATTCGCGAACTGCCCCCCGCCTTGATCGACGCTTTCCGGGCTACCCTCGAAGAAGTCACTGACGCCGATGCTTTGCTGCACCTTGTCGATCTCTCCCATCCGGCGTGGCAGAGCCAAATTCGATCCGTCATGAATATTTTGACAGATATGCCCGTCACTCCCGGGCCAGCCCTTGTAGTTTTTAACAAAATAGATGCCGTAGATGGAGATACTCTCGCCCTCGCCCGGGAAGAATTTCCTCAAGCAGTATTTATTTCTGCCGCCAAAGGTTTGGGGATGGAAACTCTCCGCGACAGATTAGCTCAGCTCATTCAATACGCCCTCTACCCTCGGTAAATACTGAAATATTTCTTTTGGGTAGTTGACATGGGGGAAGATACGTACATATACTGAGGACAGATCTAGTCGAACTATGAGATTATAAAAGAGTAGTCAGATTGTGCATTGCAAAGTACAATACAGCATCTCTATTTTGCGATCGGTTAAATAAATAATTTCCGGAGGCCCCGGTCAAGGTAAAAACACTCTTTGTTAATGGCTGTAACGGCTATTGGTTCAGAGGTTGCAAAAAGATGTTGCTTCACTCTGGCCCAACCACGGTACGCGACGTAAAGGTGAAAGAGAATAATATTATTATTAAAGTGTTTGGGCACTCACCTCAAGCGCTATACTATCTTTTACAGACGTCCGCCAGAGAATACATCCATTTATTGTAAGAACTCTAAAATCCTTGCCCGTCGTACAGCGCTAATCTCTAGGACTATTTCTATTTTTCGATTTTACCACTGTTTAACTAAATAGTTATGTGTACGCCACTGGCAAAACTAGCAATTGGACTCTCTGCCACAATGGCAACAGCGTTTTACTATCTAGCTGCCGCCCCTCCGGCTTCAGCACAAGTAGATGTGTGTGGGCCTGGAAATTATTCTAGTGCCTGTACCGCCAGCCAGGACTCAACAGCAACGCAACCCGCTCCGCCATTGGCGACCGAGCCGAGCTTGTCCGAAATATACACAAGCACACCTTCGAGAAACTCAACTTCTATTCCTGAACCGGGTACTGCGATCGCAGTCCTACTGACAGGTGCAGGCATGATCTGTTCGTGCAGAAAGCGAAACAAGCAGGTTGGTCCGCAGCGCTAGGCAGGCTGAGGACCAACCTGTTTGCCTTCCCAATGTCTCCGTTTATTTAAGCATGGGTATTTGTTTACTTAATATATAAAATAATAAAAACTTGTATAGAAAATAACTTCACACCTAGCTTGTGCGCTGCAAATAGAGCCGGATGTTGAAGGAAGAAAGCTATAGCGACTTCAGTCAGGGTAAAAACAAGGAAGAAGGCAAATGCACTTCCCGGCAAGGGTTTCAGCAATGAATAACCTCCGGTGCAACGCCGAGAAGGTTGCTATATGTAATAAAAATTAAAATATAAAAATTAAAATAAGATTGGTTAAGATCAATCCCTCGGACAGTTTTTGAGAGTCAACCGTATAATAAGGGTTTCAAGGCTCCAAGGCAAGTTCGCTACCAACGAAAAATCAAGGGTTTCAGCCTAGGAACTAAAAACAGTCCGCACTAGGGTTAAGATTACAATTAAAAAATATTGTTATTGCTTGAGCGTCCATGACCCCTAAAGTAGAAATTTACACTTGGAGAACCTGCCCGTTTTGCGTTCGTGCCAAAGCACTGCTAAAGCGAAAAGGGATTGATTTTACAGAGTACGCGATCGACGGAGATGAAGCAGCACGGGCTCAAATGAGCGATCGAGCCAACGGAGGCCGTACCCTGCCACAAATATTCATTAACGACCAACACATAGGTGGCTGCGACGACATCCACAAACTTGATGCTCTAGGCCAGCTAGACCCGCTGCTAGCAGCAAAATGAGGCATTCCTTGTCGAATTTTCAGTTAGCCCTAATTTTCCTGCGACCAATTCTTAATTTTAACTGACAATGAAATTTGCATTCATCATCGATCCCCTCGCGCGACTAATTCCAGGACACGATACCAGCGTAGCGCTGATGGAGGCAGCTCAAGAGTTGGGTCACGAAGTGTGGGCGACTCAAGCCAACGAACTAAGCGTCATCGGCGGCAAAACCTGGGCAATGCTGAGTCGGGTAGCCCTCACCCCAGTCAAACTGGTAGATGGACGCTGGGAGGCTGCTGAGGCTTGGTATGAGGTGGAACAGCCTACTTTGCAGCCTCTGGAAGCAATGGACGCCGTATTTATGCGGACAGACCCCCCAGTCAACATTCCTTACCTCTACGCTACTTACCTTTTAGATGGCATCGATCCCACTAAAACTTTGGTAGTTAACAGTCCCAAAGGATTGCGGGCGGCCAATGAAAAGATGTATGCTTTGCAATTTGAGGGAGCGATCCCCGAGACAATAGTTTCTCAAAACAAGCAGGTAATTCGGCAATTTGTTGAGAAAAAAGGAGCAGCAGTTCTTAAACCCTTGGGTGGCAAAGCTGGCGAGGGGATTTTGTTCTTGGAAGCCGACGATCGCAATCTTAACTCCCTGGTCGAAATTAGCACTCAACAAGGGCAAATTCCAGTGATGGTTCAGACTTATCTGCCGGAAGCCAAAGAGGGAGATAAACGGATTATATTGTTGAACGGCAAGCCCATTGGTGCTATCAACCGCATTCCCACCGGCAATGAATTTCGCGGCAACATGGCCGTCGGCGGCCGAGTCGCAAAAACCGAAATTACCGATCGCGAACTGCAAATTTGCGCTCAGTTAGAACCCGTGCTGCAACGGGACGGACTGTACTTTGTCGGCATTGATATCATTGGCGGTTATCTCACAGAAGTTAATGTCACCAGCCCTACAGGGATCAGAGAAATTGACTTGTTTGACGGCGTTAATTTGGGCAAACAAGTAATTGAATGGGTGGAGAAGGAAGAAGGCAGAAGGAAGAAGGAAGAAGGATGAGGGAAGAAGGAAAGCACGACACAGATTAGGACACGGATACACGGATTAATTATCGAGCGTCAGGCAGATGTTGCAGTCGTTAGTTATTTGTTAGTTGCTACCAATTCCCAATTCCCAATTCCCAATTCCCAATTCCCAATTCCCAATTCCCAATTCCCAATTATTAAATTATGTCAAAAATTGGCGTTGCAGTAGTCGGTACAGGTTTCGGTCAAAAAGTACACCTTCCCGGATTCCAGGCCCATCACCGGACAGAGGTTGTGGCTGTTTACCACCGGAATTTAGACAAAGCAAAGGCGATCGCCTCTACCCACAATATCCCCTACGCTTGCGACTCGATCGCCGATATAGTAGCGATCCCAGAAGTAGCGGGCGTCAGCATTTCCACGCCGCCATTTTTGCATTTTGAAATGGCAAAAACCGTCTTGGAAGCAGGCAAGCATTTATTATTAGAAAAGCCCACAGCCCTAACAGCAAATGAAGCCAGGGAACTATACCGATTGGCAAACAACGAATCTCAAACCGATTTTAAAAAGGGTGGTTCGAGAGCAATTGCCACAATGGATTTTGAGTTTCGCTTCATCCCCGCATGGCAAATGCTAGCAGAATTATTGGCAGCAGAATATGTGGGAGAAAAGCGTTTAATTAAGATTGATTGGCTGGTGTCGAGCCGCGCTGATGCGAGTCGCCCCTGGAATTGGTACGCGCAAAAAGAGCGAGGGGGCGGAGTTTTGGGCGCGACAGGTTCTCACGTTTTTGATTATATTAGCTGGCTGTTCGGCCCGCCGCAGAGGCTTTCTGGGCATTTGATTACAGGAATTTCGCGGCGGCCCGATCCGAATGATTGGGGAAATTTAAAATTAGTTGATGCCGATGATTCGTGCACGTTGATGTTGGAATTAGCCGGGGGAACTCCTTGTCAAGTTTGTTTGAGTTCTGTTACTTATCAAGGGCGGGGACACTGGGTGGAAATATACGGGAGTAAGGGTACGTTGGTTTTAGGAAGCGACAACCAGCAAGATTACGTCCACGGATTTCGCTTGTGGGGTTCCCAAGGTGGAGAACCTTTAGCTGAAATCAAAATTCCTCAAAGATTGGAGTTTCCTCAAGTTTATCCAGACGGGAGAATTGCACCGTTTATTCGAGTAGTAGATAGGTGGGTAGAAGCAATAGATGCCGGTAAATCGTTGATACCGTCGCTCAGAGAAGGGGTTTACTCGCAGTTGTTGATGGATTTGACCCAGGAGTCGAATGCTACGGGAACTTGGGTAGATTTACCGAAGATAGATAAATTTTTGGATACTAAGTAAAAGTAAAAACTGCCAAAGCAATCTCACGCACTCGATCGCACCCCAAACCCGATAAACTACAAATAGAGAAACTCAATCCAACCCTATATCCAGAGTCGGTAGTTGTGAATGGCGCGCCCTGAAAGTCCTTGCCTCAGTATAGCGATCGCTCGCCTGAGAACCGCTGGGGCAAACCATTTTGCCACTTGGGTTCTACAAGCTCCCTATCCCAGCGGGTACGTTCACCACGACTGTATGTGGCCCGATACCCTATCCCAATCTTGGAAAGCTTGGCAGGAAATGTTTTCGCCCTCCGGGACAATTCACGAATTGCCCCTAAATCCTGATGGCAGTTTCGTCTCGCCGGAAAACAACCAGAATATACTGACAGAAACTGAACAACGAAGTCCTCAGTCGCTAGACCTCGCTCCAGCCACGCCCTCTGTGCCGCTGCACCTCGGCCAGCGGGGGTGGGGCGACAAAGGGGATCAGCATCCGCCTCGGCCACCGGCAAGCTACAGCAGCCGCCTGATGCAGCATTTGGGGATTAATCTTTGGCAGTGGCTGTTTGAAGGGCCGATTCAGGGTAGTCTCCAGGAAAGTAAAGGTATCGCGATCGGGCAAAATCTACCCCTGCGAGTGCGCGTAGACTTGCGCGAACCGTATTTAATTGCTTTGCCTTGGGAAATTATGCAGCCTCAAGCCGGTCAACCGGCAATTTCTCTGTCGCAGCAACTGCTGTTCAGCCGCACTACCAGCAATGTTGAACCTTTGCCACCCCTGCAGCCTGCGGAGTCGCTCAACATTTTGCTAGTTTTGGGACAAGCAGAACCCGGCCGCGGTGCTAATTCCCAATTTTCCAACAGCAATAACGGTCATTTGCAGTTGGGAGAAGAAGCACTCGCCTTAGCTGGCATTCTGGAAAGTGCTTTTCAAACCGACGACAGCGGCAAATATTTTGACATCAGCGTTCCGACTCGCGTCGATACTCTGATCGAACCTACTCCGGCGGAACTCATTTCTCGGCTGGAAACGCAAGCTTACAACATTCTGTTTTACGCTGGCCACGGGATACCCGGCCCCGACGGCGGTTTGCTGTTTTTGGGGCCGGAAACGGCGATTAATGGCACTGAACTAGCTCAGGTATTAGTTCGGTGCCGCGTTACTCTGGCGGTGTTTAATGCCTGCTGGGGAGCTCAGCCGGCGGTGGAGAGGCTGCACTCAACTAATGGCCAGCAACAGGCGATCGCCCGCAGCAGTTTGGCTGAGGTACTGATCCATCACGGGGTGCCTGCGGTGTTGGGGATGCGGGACTCGATCGCCGATCGTGAGGCCCTGAGTTTTATCCAAACTTTTGCTCAAGCTTTGGCCGGAAGGATGTCGATCGATCGGGCAGTCGCCGTCGCCAGACAGCAGTTACTAACGCTCTACAAGTTCAATCAACCGGCTTGGACGCTGCCTGTGCTGTATATGCACCCTGAGTTTGACGGTCAGCTAACTGAGCCGGTAGATGACCTCAAAACTGAATTGCCTTTAAATTCTTCTACTTGGCTGGGACGCTTGCCGTCTTGTGCTTATTTGCGGGGGCGCGATCGACCAAATGCCAAATCCACCGAATCGACCAATCAGGTTTGGCCGATTCGCGCAGGTATGGTTCGAGTCGGACGCTGGGAAGAAAACGACGTAGTGATTCGAGAACAGTGGGTTTCTCAAAAACACGCCGAGATTTTCTGCCGAAACACTATCGGAGATAGCCGGGGCGAACCTAGCTACTTCCTGCGCGATTTTTCTCGTTATGGGACTCTAGTTTTGGGGCCTGAGGGATGGCAGAGAGTTCACCACCAAGAATTGCTGCTGCGATCGGGCACTCAGCTAAAATTTGGCAGTTCTCAAGGTCAGATTTTTGAGTTCACTATTGAGGTTGCTAAAACTTCGGGCTACAGTGAGACTGATTGCGGAACGAATTAAGGTGCGCGTGTAGCTAATGAAGGCAAGCGGCGAGTGGCACAGCAAAGTTCTGGGCGTTGAGTCTCCAATCTGAATTTAAAAGAGTTACTTACCACTGATAGCTCCCAACTAGCTCTTGGCACAGTCCCCCTTCTATATTTTCCTTTTCCCCCTGAGGTATTACATCATGGCTACCCAATCTCCTGATTCTGAATATTTTCGCGACTCACAAACTCAGGCCCAGATGGAACTTCTCGCCACAATAGTTCAGACTGATGTTGCTTATCCTTGGAATCCTGCACAGCTTGAATCAGAATCTTATTTGGCTGCCCTAGAGCAGGAATTTGCGCTATCTGATTCCTTCAGCGACAGCGATATTGCCCTGAAGTCGCAAGTTTTATTCTCGCAATTAGAACAAGTTTGGCTGACGACTGCTCTGCAAAAGTCTTTGCGCGAAAAATTTGCTCGCGTTCCTCAAGATTTTCTGGCCAGCATCGCTCAAAGCGTGCAAAACGCAACTGTTAAGTATCAATCTTTAGCTGACCAAATGGTAGAGTGTGTCTTAGATATTTTGCCTCAGTGGGCTGAGGAAGATTTGCAGGTGTTGGCACGTCCTTTGGCTTATGCGATGCGAGATGTTGATTCGGAAGGGGGGGAATTAGTCCTGGCTACTAAAAGACCTTGGGCCCAATTGTCGGAAATAGAACAAGCCAGAGTTAGTTTGGCTGTCGCCCGCTATGCAATCTCGCAATTAGAAATTGCTGATTAGTTTTTTGATGGCTGGGTTTTTGGGCTGCGATAGCGGTAATTTTTTTTAAATTAATATAAAATTAATCTACCTTTAGTTAGATGTCAAATTCGTCTAATTGTTAAGTCCTATGGATTGCTATAGTTTGATATAGCAATCCTATTTGATTTGTAGACAAGATAATTTTTTTTGAACTCTAGCAAGCGCGCCCGACGGTTAGGACTCAGATGTGGCAGCATTTTCAATAAGCTTTTTAGGGGTGGCGTCCGAGAAACGGCCCCCAATAAAAATTTTTTATTGTGGAACAGGCCCGAAAGCCTTTTGCAGCAATGTCAGCAAAAGGTAAGTTAGGAGGTTCTTAATTGCTGAAATCCTTGCCGAAGATTGCTTCTGACCGAAAGCATCCAGGATACAAGCCCCCGAATTTATCCGTGGGGTCAATGCTTCAATCTAAAATCTAAAATCTCAAATCTAAAATCGATTGACTTCTCTGGCGACGATAACTAAAGCCTTTTTCCTTCTTCCTTCTTGCTTCTGCTATATTTTGCCAGGTTTGGACTCGCTAAGAAGTTTGGCAACACCAAGCAAGATGAATTATCATACAATGGTCAGAATGTTAAAAAATATAAATATAATAATTGGGGTGTGTCGGAATTTTCAACTGGATTAAAAAGTGGACAGCAGGAAACCGTTACTGTTGTATGCACGATCGGGACTTTAAAATTATTTTATGACAACTTCAAGATTTGATCTTCAAGACTTGAAACGCCGCTTTTGGCGGATTTCGCGGGTGCCGACGGCAACGCTAGTCGTGTTGGGGGCGGTTGCTTTCGCAGGTGCGATCGCCGGAGCCTGGTTTGCCCGTGAAGGTACAGTCAGCGGTATTTTTGCCACAATCAACACTTGGCAGCAAAACCCGCCTGTGTGGCTGCAAGTGCCTGCTACGAGCAAGATGTATTTGTTAGTGCCGACTATCGCGCTTGTCTCCGTTGCTTTAGCTGCAATTAAAATTTCGCCTCAACCGCAGAAATGGTCGCGCGCTGTAGTAGTTGCAATAGTTCTGGCTTTAACCATTCGCTACGTTTTATGGCGATCGCTCGCTACTCTAAATTTAACCGATCCCCTCAACGGTATCTTTAGTTTGGGGCTGTTTTTCCTAGAAATGCTACTGGTTTTCAACACCAGTATTCAACTGTATTTAATGCTGAGAATGAAAGACCGGCGTCGAGAAGCCGATCGCATGGCAGTTGCAGTTGAAGCTGGAAACTTCACCCCGTCCGTAGATATTTTTATCCCAACTTACAACGAACCGGCTTTTATTTTACGGCGCACTGTAATCGGCTGTCAAGCTTTAGATTATGCCAACAAAAAAGTATATTTGCTCGACGATACTAAGCGCCCTGAAATCAAGTTGCTGGCAAAAGAACTGGGATGCGAGTATATAACCAGACCCGATAATATTCACGCCAAAGCTGGAAACATTAACCATGCCACAGGCTTAACTCATGGAGAACTAATTGTAGTTTTCGATGCAGATTTTATTCCCACTAAAAACTTTTTAACTCGAACAGTTGGATTTTTTCAAAATCCCGAAATCGCCCTCGTTCAAACACCGCAAAGCTTTTACAACCACGACCCCATCTCCCGTAATTTAGGTTTAGAAAATGTGATCGCGCCGGAAGAAGAAATCTTTTATCGGCAAATTGAAATCATCAAAGACAGCGCCGACAGCGTGGTTTGTTGCGGTACATCTTTTGTAGTTAGGCGGAGTGCTTTAGAAACAGCGGGAGGCTTGGTCACAGATTCAATCTGCGAAGATTATTTTACCGGAATTCGGCTGTCAGCAACCGGATATCGCTTAGTTTATTTAGATGAAAAATTGAGTGCTGGTTTGGCGGCTGAAAATATAGAGGCTCATCTAAATCAAAGGCTACGCTGGGCGCGAGGCACGCTTCAGGCATTTTTTATTGATTCCAATCCTTTAACAATTCGCGGTCTCACATTCGTACAAAGGCTGTCTCATTTGGAAGGATTGCTGCACTGGTTTACCAGTTTAACCAAGGTTTTATATCTGTTGATACCTTTAGGTTATTCGTTTTTCGACATAATTCCTTTGCGGGCAAGTGCGCGGGAATTGCTGTACTTTTTCCTGCCTTACTATTTGGTGCAACTTACTGTGTTTTCTTGGCTGAACTGCAGATCGGGATCGGCTTTGCTTTCCGATATTTATTCGTTCGTCCAGTGTATTCCTTTAGGGGTGACGGTAGTGAGTTCCATGCTGAATCCCTTTGGGAAAGGGTTTCAGGTGACGCCAAAAGGAATTGCGAGCGATAGCTTTAGTTTTAACTGGAATTTGGGATGGCCTTTGATTGTCTTGTTCGCAGCTACAGCAGTCAGTTTCTGGCACAATTTACACATTAATTTAGTTAGAAATGTTGGCACCGTACAGTCAATATCAGAAAGTGCACATTTGTCAAAAGGAATGAGTTTGGGATGGATTTGGAGCGCTTACAACCTGCTGATGATCGGGATTGCATTACTGATTTTGGTGGATATTCCTAAGCCGGACATTTACGAATGGTTCAATTTACGCAGGGTTGTACAATTGAATATTGGCGGTCAAAGTTTTTGGGGTGTAACCACTGTAATTTCGGAAAGTGGCGCTGAAGTTGCTCTGACGCAGTGGCCAAGTTTTGCGGTGAAAAATAAAGGCAGTAAAGAGAGTTTTACAGCAGCAGAAATTTTGCCAAAATATGCCTTTGAGACAAGTTTATCGCAGGGTAAAATAAAAGCGGTTCCTCGAAGTGCGGCAGTCAAAGCGAGGAACTCGCTAGCGCCGTCTGTTCTTGAGTTGGGTACTAAGGGGAGTTTGGCCAAAAGTTTGATTGATTGCGATTCGGCGACTCTGGAAATTATGGAAGAGAACTGTTTTATTCCTGTGGCTAAGATTGAGTTGGTGAGCGATAAATCTCAGTTGGAGTCTAGTTTTCGGGATGGTGTTGGGTGCAGTGTTGGGGAATTTCCTACTGTGCGAATTGCGTTCGATCGCCTGAACATTAGCCAGCACCGCTGTTTGATCGAAATGCTGTACTGTCGGCCCGGTCAGTGGAAGCGGCAGGAAACTCCCGGAGAATGGCGATCGCTGTGGCTGTTGTTGAGAATCGCTTTGAAACCGAGGGCTGTTTTTGAGAGGAATAGGCCAGTTAGACCGATCGCAGTTTCGCAACTTTAGAGTGAACTTCTCCTAGTTGGGAATTTTTCACCGCTGATATCAGCAGATGAAGACTGATGGATTTTTAGATCACCTTACCTCATCTCTTTTAAGTAATCGTGCAAAAATATTTATACCTTTTCAGTTAGCAAATAGAGAAATTTTTCAAGATTTGGAGAGATTCTTGCGGTGGTTCTGCGCCAATGTCGGTTTGGGTTGGCAACTGGGCCATCAAATAGCAGAATATGGGGAGGATCTATTTGGCAGCCCGGTTAGCTGCAAGATGTACTTCGAGCAGTATTTGCTACTCTCAACAACCAAACCCTTAGTATTAGCTTTAGACGATATCGATCGCTTGTTTGCCTATCCCAATTTGACGATCGACTTTTGCGGACTTTTGCCAACAGGGCACTCCTGAAGCCAAAAATCGGGGAATTGGGCGAAAACTCCGGTTAGTCGTGGTAAACTCCACTAAGCTTTATATCCCGCTGAGTGCGAATAAATCGCCGTTTAATCTGGGCCTAGGGCCCTTTAACAGCGACCAAGTGCAGGATTGGGTGAAACGGCAAGGACTGGATTGGTCAGGGGAAGATGCCCAGCAACTGACGGGTTTTGTAAACAGGAATACCTATTTAGTACGGGTAGGTCTTGATCGTATCGGGCGTGGGGATGTCACTCCAGAGCAAGTATTGCAAAACTCTCCCATCTCTGCCGGAATTTATAGCGATCGCCTAAAACGACAACTGTGGAACTTACAACAGCAGCCAGAGTTGCTGGCAGCCTTCGTGGGAGTTGTCAAAAGCAGCACACCTGTGGAGTTGTATTTAGTGGAGGAATTTAAGTTGGAAAGTATGGGGTTGGTAAACTTACAAGGCAATCTGGCGACGGTAAGTTGCGAGTTGTCTAGGCAGTATTTTGGCGATCGTTTGAAGTAGCAGTCGATCAGATTTTTCAGGAAGACCGAGCAACGCTAAGTTGTCATTTGTATCATGCTACGTTGTTATGCTTGCTTTGCTTTTATCCGAGCTGTAATAACAGCTAAAAGAGCCTAACAACTTACCTCTTAGCAGCTTTAATTATATAACTATTAATTTGCGTTACTACCATAACTGAAACACATTTTGCGATCGCTTGGAGGAAGTTACATTTGAAAACGGGATCTTTAACTGTTGTCGGGACGGGAATTCAATTAGTTGGTCATCTGACCTTAGCAGCGAAGGCGTGGATCGAGCAAGCTGACAAAGTTCTGTTCGCCGTAGCCGATCCTGTTACTGCTAAATGGCTACAGACACTCAATCCCACCGCAGAAGCCTTACCTTACAATACCAACAATCAGCGGCGTAGAGAAACTTATCGAGAAATGGTCGATCGCATTTTGGCTGAAGTTCGTCAGGAGTTGAATGTTTGTGCTGTTTTTTACGGTCATCCCGGTGTCTTTGCTTACCCTACCCATGAAGCAATTAAACAGGCGCGTCACGAAGGCTTTCGGGCGCAAATGTTGCCAGGAATTTCAGCCGAAGATTGCTTGTTTGCAGACCTCGGTATTGACCCAGGACGCAATGGATGTCAAAGTTTTGAAGCGACAGATTTTCTGAGTCGGCGGCGGAAATTTGACCCGACCAGTGCTTTAATTTTGTGGCAGATTGCGACGATCGGCAATCTGGGTTTTTATCAAGAAGAGATTCAATTGCGCGGTCTAAACGTGTTAGCTGAAGTTTTAGAAACATACTATGGTTCTGACCACGAAGTAATTGTTTACGAAGCAGCGGTTTATTACCCGGTTTGCGAGCCAGTTATTCAGCATATTCCTCTGTCTAAATTGGCTGAGATTCGTGTTACTCTAGTTTCGACACTTTATGTTCCGCCTCAAGCGCCTGCACCTGTAGACAGTGAAATGATGGCACGGTTGGGTATGTCTTTTGTTAAGGAAACTTAAGGTATTTTGCAAAGATAATGTAGTAAAAAGTACACTTGTTGTCCAGCAGATAAAAAGTGTATGTGTTAGAGGAGAAAAAATGTGGTAATGTCGCTTTGTATAGAACAAAACCCTGACGATGGGAAGGCTCTGGCTCATCGGGGTGAAACTAATCGGCTGACGGGAAATTTTGAAGCAGCTTTAGACGATTTCAACCGATCGCTCGACTTGGAACCTGACAATGCTTGGGCGATCGCACACCGGGGCGAAACCTATTATTTGATGAAACGCTATCAGGAGGCATTCGCAGATTTCAACCGCGCCATTGAACTGAACCCTGATTATAATTGGGCGATCGCTCACCGAGGCGTAACTTACCGCTTTCTGGGAGAAGCATATTACCCAAAGGCGCTGGCTGACTTGGATCGAGCTATTGAGCGTCAGCCGGATTACGTTTGGGCGATCGCTTATCGCAGTCGCCTCTATGAGTTGATGAAGTGCTACAAGAAAGCCTTGATTGACTTCGATCGAGCGATCGCCCTTGACGAAACCATATTTGCGGGGAAAAATTGCCAAATTGAGAAAGGGTTGATTCTTTGCTATGACGGTCAATATTCTGAGGCGATAGCCTGTTGCGAACAGAGGTTGCAACAAATTGCTGATGACACTACAGCTTTGTACTGTATCGCAGTAGCTAAGGCGCGTTGGCAAGGAGTGGACAAAGCAGCAAGCGAAATCGAGCGATCGCGGACAGCATTACTTGCTCAATGGGAGACAGGCGATCGGGGAGATATTCTGTACCGACTCTGCGGCTTGGCAATTTTGACAGGGAACTGCGAACAAGCATGGCAATATCTGCGAGAAGCTATTCCTATCAATGATGAAGCCATTGAGTTAGTCGGTCACGATCCAGCTTGGTTGGATTGGCGGGATGATCCTAGAACTCAAGCATTACTCGCTAGTTAAGTGTTTGAGAAAACAAATTTCAAGTAATTAAACATCAAGTGTCTTTTCAGGATAATTTTATGCAGATGGATATCAGCGATATGATGATGGCTCAACAAGCAGAAACTCTTCGCTTGTCAGGGGCTTACGAACAGGCGATCGAGATCTTTGAACAACTCCAAATGTATCCTGACAATGCTTGGGTTAATGCTCACTTAGGAGCAACCTATTACCATTTGATGGATTATGGGAAAGCAGAACATTATTTAAAGAAAGCGATCGACAAAAACGATAAGTATTTCTGGGCTCATGCACAGCTAGGTGAAACCTATCGTCTTCGAGCAATTACGGAAAATAACAAAAGACCAGAATATGTTGAATTAGCTATCGAGCATTTCCAAAAAGCGCTTGATAAACCACCAGAAGATAGCAACTATGCGTGGGCATTAGCTCACTTGGGGGCAACCCATCGCCTGTATATAACTAAGGGTATCAGCCAATTCCTGAAGGAGCCGATATCTCAGCAACCTAATCCAGAGAATTATTGCGGAAAAGAAAAGATAAAACAACACGCAGAAGACGCTTTGAAATGCCTTAACAGAGCGATTGAACTCATGCCTACATACGCTTGGGCCTGGGGTATGCGATCGACAGTTTACAGATTGACTCAACACTACGAAAATTCATTCTGGGATTTGGGAGTTGAAGCTGTAATAGCTCCCAGTATGGAGATTCTGCAACAGTCTTCTTCTCCCGTTCCCTTCTTGAAAAGTGGCAGGGTAAATCTTTACGAACACGCTTTCTTGTCTTTTTATTTGACCAAGAAACACTCAGACCCAGAGGATAAAAAAATACACTACATTAGGGCGATCGCTTTTCTCCAACAAGCTTTGATACTTAGTCCAGGGGACTTGATGGCTAAGCTAATTCTCACCATAATTGAGGCTAACCAAAAGAAGGAAGAAAGGGGGTCATTAAAACCCAATGACATTAAAAATATTCAAAGAAAATTAGATCAGTTTTTTGCAGATACAGAAGTGGAGTTTTGCCAAAAAGGTAAAAAGCTATTGCGACATCAAATTAATGTTCCAAAACCGTCAGTTAGTATCGAGCAGTTGAAATGGATAAATAGTCATGCTGAGGAGGGACATAAATTAAAGAAGCTTGTTTTGGAAGAGGTGATCAAGAACCCTACATCAGGTGTTGAAAAAGAGCCTCAATTATGGCTATGGAAAAACTTTGAGGTGACAGAGATGTGGAGTTATATTCTTTTCTTTCTTGGCGAAGTAAGCCATCTTCTGGGAAACAAAAGTAATATTGGTACAGAAACGGCTTATCTAGAGCTTGCATTCCTCATCAATCCTTACTACGTTACAGAAAGGCTTTATCAAACTCCAGTGTTTTCACATGAAGACAGAGCAAAGATATTTAAAAAGTTGCACGATGATGGAATAGTGTTAAAATTTTCTGAACCCAATTAATGAAACCCTTAATTGCCAGAAAATCAACTGAAAAAATTAATGACGATTAGTTTAGTTTTTCACTGTTCGCGACCTTATACCAATTTTACATGAAGTTGCATAGAATAAAGATAATGTTGAGAGGTGATGAGTTATGGCACGTCAACTGATGGT
>NZ_JAUBRN010000107.1:0-10003 GCF_036701875.1 Microcoleus sp. MON1_C5
AGGTACTGGAATAATAATGAATCCTCCTGTATTTATTGTTTTAAGCACTGCCTAGCCCTTAACTGAACCGTATTGAAATATGATATGTCTCCAACCTAGAAAGATTTTTATCTGATACCTCGCTATCAGCCATAGCGCTAGCTGGATCAAGCAAGTCTTTTGTCAATAAAACCAAAGTACCTAAAGCAACATAACTAAGAAAAGAGCGACGGTTGAGAGGAGAAATATTTAGGTGAGTCATAACTGAGTATTTGTAGCTTGAATGTAGTTTTTAGGCGAAATAATCTAATCCGAACTCTAATTTATCAAGTTCGTTACTTCCAAATTTACTAGCAAACTTACCCTTAGCCCTAGTGGCCCACCCCAAAGCCTGTGCTTGCTCATAAATCAGATGAGCTTGTTTCTTTGGCGCCAATTTTCCTTGCGACAAAGCAAACTCACTCTATTAAATCAGCGACACCCAACTTTGTCAACAGGTGATTGACTACAAAACTGCGTCTGTTGAGCAAACTATAATTAAGCCAACAAAAACATCCGCGTGACCAGATTATTTTGCAACTTGCTTAAAATTACCCGATCGACTATTCTTCCTAGTAGATACGATCTTGATATAACAACCAACAAAAACATGACATCAATATTACCGCCTTGGATAGTTTTAGACTCGCTATTGCACAACTGGCTACTAGAAGATATCGGTAGGGGCGATCGCACAACATCGGCCTTATTTCCCGCAAACAGCATCCAGGGTACGGCTAAATGGATAGTCAAAGAAGCTGGTGTCATTGCCGGATTGCCAATTGCCGATCGCACATTTAAACTTTTAGACAGCAGCCTCAGTTTCATCCCCCAAGTACCAGAAGGGAAACTGTGCGAGAAAGGAGAAATAATCGCCGAGATTTCCGGCAATTTCGATGCGCTGCTAACGGGAGAAAGAGTAGCATTAAACTTGGCAATGCGTTTGAGCGGCATCGCTACTTTGACTCAGAAATATGTTGACAAAATTGCCGATTTACCCGTGCAATTAGTGGATACGCGCAAGACAACGCCCGGATTGAGATTGTTGGAAAAATACGCGACTCAAGTCGGCGGTGCTTGCAATCACCGGATGGGATTAGATGACGCGGTGATGATTAAAGATAATCACATTGCGGCGGCTGGAGGAATTGCAGAGGCGATCGCCCTAATTCGCAATTCTATCCCCTATCCGCTGACGATCGAAGTTGAAACCGAAACTCTGGCTGAGGTAGAGACAGCTTTGCAGCACAAAGCCGATATTATCATGTTAGATAATATGTCCTTGGATTTGATGCGGCAGGCTGTGGCAATAATTCGCGAAAAGAGCGATCGGGTAAAAATTGAAGCTTCCGGCAATGTTACTTTAGAAACAATTAGAAGTGTAGCCGAAACCGGAGTTGACTATATTTCTACCAGTGCTCCGATTACACGATCGACTTGGCTCGATTTAAGCATGAAAATTCAGAATCATTAGTCATTAGTCAGGAGTCATTAGTGATAGAAAATATTGCCAATACCAAATCAATCTTTAATAGCCATTTAACTTTTTAGTCTCTCTCTGATCCGACTTCGTTTGACTATTAAGCGATTTGAATCGCCGAATAATTCCAGAGGCAACTTATCTCTTAGCTAATGACTAATGACTAATGACTAATGACTCTTAACAATGATTAGAGATAAAATGAACCCAAAAATTCCCGTCAGGCATACAGAGGCTGCGGATTAAGCGGTAAGTATAGTGCAAGTAAGCACCGCTGACACTTGTATCGTAGCCACTTCGGAACCACTCGCCATAGGGATCGTGAACGAAGAATCCCTCGCTGTCGTAGCCTGATGCAACTATAATGTGACCGAAAGACGTGAAGTATCCGTGGATGACAGCGGGATTTCCACTGGCTAGCCAATCTTGAACGTCATCAATAGTTGCATTCTCGGTAAAGAAATCTTGAGCGCCGTAATCTTTAACAATCTTTGCTAAATCGTAGGGGTCCCAGCGACTGTAACCTTTCGCGATCGCATATTCGTAGAGTTCGTCTTCATATTGCCCGGTTTGTTTGCGCCGCGGCACCCTCAAAAAGTCCATACACATCGCTAATGAAGTTACATTGCAAGAACCTGTAGGATTATTCAAGTTATCCAGTTGCGATCGGTAAGGAATGCCGAGCCTGACAGTTGGGGGATTCGGTTTGGGAAAAAACAGAACGCTCTCTTGAGTAATTTGAGCGTGGGCTCCAAAAACATACCAAATTCCTGAACCTTTGAAAGACTCGTTGCGGAGAGCAACTCTGATGTGACCGCGAGCCGGAGCAAAAGCCAGAATCTCAAACTCTTTTCCGGCTGGTATTACTTGTTTTTCCGAGTCGTGAAGTTGAGAAGACGCCAGCGGTTTTGATTTAAAAATGGTGTCTCTGAGCGTTTTCAGGATCAGGGGATGTGTGGGAATCTCCTCTGGTTTGGTTTCTATCAGCTTTTTGGCTGTGACTGCTCCCAAAAAACCCGGTTCGCCGCACTTCATCAGAGTTTGAAATCGGTGGAGGGTGGCCGTAGAGAGAGGGCCAAAAATTCCGTCTACGGGAGGCTTCAGTAAACCCAGGTCAATGAGGCGGCTTTGAATTTGACCACTGAGTTCGTCGTCTGCAGCAATTGCTTTGGCATCGTACCTAATTTTTGAGTTGAGAAAGTTTTGTAATTTCATGCTTGCGTGCCCCTGTCAATCGATTTTAGATTCTAGATTTTAGATTTTAGATTTTAGAATTACGATCGCCGATAAATCCGGTTTCCCTAGACTAAATTGCTTGCTAGTCCATAATTCCCAGTTTATCGTCTCATAAAATTACGGTAATTTTGCCGAGCAACCGATTTTATATTTTAGATTTTAGATTTTAGAATTACGATCGCCGATCGATCCGGCTTCCCTAGACTAAATTGCTGACTCGTCAATAATTCCCAGTTTCTCGTCTCATAAAATTACGGTAATTTTGCCGATCGTCCGTACCTTAAAGGCTTCATATTAATTATTTGATACAAAACCTTCAAGGCGAGGGCCGATCGAATTTCACGCAGTATTGACTAAAAATCCCTCGTGCGCGTTGACATTGTTTCGGCAGAATGCCGAATGCCGTTGGATGCCTCAAAACCAGAGGGATGGCAGAATTTCCCTGTTGAGGCGAAGTCAGATTTATGCTTCGTCCGGGCGAATTACCACAACACCCATCGCGTCTGGAGACAGATATTTAACGGCGGCTTCTCGGAGATCCTCGGCAGTCTGAGCTTGGATGCAGGCGGCATAGTTGAGGGCGGGAGCGATATCTCCTACCATCGACTGATAGTAACCGTACAAACTTGCTCGATCGCTCGGAGTTTCGTTACCAAAGATAAACCGATTTGCTACTTGAGTGCGGATGCGGGAAATTTCGGCATCTGTCACCAGTTCGGTTTGGAGAGTGCGGATGTGTTCGACGATCGCAGCTTCCACTGCTGCCAAGTTTTCTGTCGGTAGTTGAGCGGAAATTGAGAATACGCCGCCGAGTCGCTGAGTCATGTTGCTGACCGAAATTGACGAAACTAGCCCTTTTTCTTCCCGCAAATCCTGAACCAAGCGAGTTGTGCGGCCGTGACCCAATATTGTCGCCAAAACGTCGAGGGCATAAGTTTCCGACATTTCCATGAAACCTGGCACTCGCCACATCACGATTAGTCGGGCTTGCTGAAGGGCAGAGTCTACAAATTCGCGGCGGACTGTTTCTGTAAACGGCGATTCTTGGCCGTAGTTGGGGATTTGGGGTTCTGGGTGAAAGTTGCCGACAGCAGGCACATTTATTTTGTTGGTTTGTGCTGTACTTTTTGCTGCAAAACTGTCTGCGACAATTTCTATTAGTTGCTCGACTGGCAAATTGCCTACAGCTACGGCTGTCATGGCCCCTGGCTGATATCTGCTGCTGTGGAAATCCCGCATTTGTTGGGCTGTCAACTGTTCGATTACCGCAGTCGGGCCGAGTACCGGTCGCTTGTAGGGCAGGACTTCAAAGGCTAATTCCATCGATCGCTGATAGGTGCGGCGGCGTGGATTGTCTTCCGATCGTCTAATTTCTTCTAACACTACCAGCCGTTCTCGATCGAAGGCGTCGTCGGGAATGCTGGCGTTGAGCAACACATCGACTTGCAGGGGAGCTAGTTCGGCAAAATCTTTAGGAGCTGTGGTGATGTAGTAGTTAGTGTAATCTTGGCTGGTGGCTGCATTGGTGACGGCGCCGCGTTGCTCGATCGCGCGCTCAAATTCGCCACTGGGAATGCTGGGAGTTCCCTTAAAAATCATGTGTTCTAAAAAGTGAGCCATACCGTTAATGTCGTCTGGTTCGACGGCTGAGCCTAAATTGAGCCACACGCTGAGGTTAACAGCATCGACCGGCAAGTGTTCGGCTATAACGGTGAGGCCGTTGGGGAAATGGCGGATTGTTGGGGCGTTGAGGGGCGATCTGGAGGAGGATTTGAGTAGGGTGGATGTCATTGCGCTTTTAAATTTATCTTGTTCTCTATATCTTAAAGCGTCTTTAAGGAAGGACTCAGGCATTCGCCATTTGGCGCGAAAAATGCAATTGGATGTGGACGGTAATACACGCACCGAGTTTTTGGTCTCCCGGAAGAAGTCTTGTTAACGTATTTCTGCGATCGCGATCGTTAATTTATCCTAATAGTTGCCCAAGTCCTCTGTTTTTTGGTGACAGCATTCGATGGAAAATCGAAGATTGAATAAAAACTCCGTATTTCCACAAGCAGCTTTTCAACGATTTTGGCGATCGACTTCGGGGAAAATCGGCTTAATTTTGACTGTAGCGCTGATGATCTCGGCACTGTTGGCCCCCCTACTTTCTCCTTACGATCCGGCGGTCGATCGAGATTATTTGTCGCGCTTGGTGGTTCCTAGCGCTAAACATTGGTTTGGCACCGACGGTTTGGGGCGAGATTTGTTGGTGCGGGTGTGGCACGGATTGGGGATATCTTTACTCGTCAGCCTGGTTTCTGTGGGTGCGGGTTTAATTGTGGGAGCGGTTTTGGGGCTGGTGGCCGGGTATTTTCGGGGGTTGCTGGAAATTGCGATCGGCACTTTGGCGGATATTTTGCTAGCTTTTCCTTCGATTTTACTGGCGATCGGCGTTGTTACCGTCACCGGGCCGAGCCTGCAAAGCGTAATTATCGCTGTCAGCCTCGTGCAAATTCCGATTTACATCCGTTTAACTCGCAGTATGGTGCTGTCTTTGCGGGAACAAGAATTTGTTTTGGCTGTCAAGGCCTTGGGCGCCAGCGACTTGCGGATTATTTTTCGCCACATTTTGCCGGGAAGTCTCGCGCCTCTAGTTGTACAAGCAACTCTTTCGACTGGTACGGCGACACTAGAAGCTGCCGGTTTGGGTTTTTTGGGTTTGGGCGCACAGCCGCCGGTTCCTGAGTTGGGGACGATGCTTTCTGATGCTTTTAAGGGCGGATACGCTCTTTCGTCTCCTTGGACTATTTTGTTTCCCGGTTTGCTGATTACCTTGACTGTTCTGGGTTTCAATCTTTTGGGCGACGGGCTGCGAGACGCTTTAGACCCCAGATCCAATGCTGCGGTAAGGAAATAGCAATATTCAAAACTTACGCAGCAAGCACAGTATTTGAGGAATACTGTGCCTCCTCTAAAAATTGTTCAGGTATGCTCAAACTTTTGGCGGGAGTTGAAGCCATTTCAAAGTCGTAGCCTGGGCTGCAGACTGAGGTGATACCCGCTATGACTGGCTGCATTAAGATTGGCGCGGATAGGCGGCTGTCGCGCCCGATCGCGATCGTTAATTCTGCGACTGATTTATTGACTTTTTGCACCAGCCAACTCACAAAGGCTTGACCCAAAATTGTCGCCATTTCCGGGGTGGGGTTAACCTGTTCCTCTGGAACGCCTTCGAGGGCGATACCGCGAATGTCTGAACCATGTTGCAGCTTTTTTCAGTTATAGTTTGGCAAAATAGTCAATAGTATTTTGCTAGTCCTGCATAGTAATGATAATCAAGCTTTTGGCTCTCTACATAAACTAGCGTTGGTAGTCATGCACAGTAAGGATATCCTTTTCTTCTGCAAAAGTTATAGTGAGATCCACAGTTAAAAATTGCCCCAATATGGTGAAAGCAGTTTTTTTGAGAAAGACAAGGTTTTACGAACCAAACGAGAAATTCGCCGCCGTAAAGTATTATTAAGTCTTTCAATATGACTGGTTTTTCCCGATTCTTTACCTACAGGTCGATGTCTTTTAAAAGGTAGCACTTCTGAATAAGATTCCCAAAAATCAGTATAACAAACAGCACATTGTCTCTCGACAGGAGGTAAAGATTGCCCGAGCATGGACGCAGATTTTTTTGAGCGCTCTTCAATATAAAGTCCAACAATTTTACGGGTATTTCGATCGAAAGCTATCCAGAGCCATTGCTTTTTTCGGTTGTTTTTGACAAGTGAGCGCATTTCATCTAGCTGTAAAGTCAATGAACCTTTCGGTTTTTTAATCACCAAAATTTTCCCAGAAATTTCGGCAGACTTTTTATTTACATAATTCTTAAGCTATCGAATGGATACCCCCGTAGCTCTAGCAATTCCGGCTCAAGAAGTTTTTTATAAAATCAGCCGCTCAATTAAGGATTTAGTTTAGGAGTGAAAGCTGCTTATATTGAGAAATTTTAATCTTCCGACCGACTACAATCTTTACACTTAAATCGCTGTTTCCTGTAATAAGTCTTTCCATTTTTAATAAAAAGTCGCTTTGAAAATTAGGACATTCTATACTTTTACTTCGGAAATTTATGTTGATTTAATATTAAACCATTACTGTGCATCACTACCAAAGCATTTAACTAATTGCGGGACATATAGCGGTTCTCAATAAAATGAGGTACACACCGCTCGCAACTGATGCCCACGGAGGCCTATGCCCTATGCCCTATGCCCTATGCCCTATGCCCGCCAGAGCACCTCATGTTACTGAGAAAGGCTATATTAGTAGAGCAAGGATTCCTCGCCCTACTAACAGCCTTAAAGCAGAGTAATTGCAGTCGATGCCGGAGCGCCGATCGAACCTGGGCCAAAGCCCAAATTCACCACCCCACCAGTCAAACCAGGAAGATTGTTAATCGTCAGACTAACGCTAGTTTGACCGGGATTAAAGTTCACCGTGCCGGACGAAGGATTCACAGCAAATGGACTAATGTTGTAGTCTACGTTGTTCACAGGTTGACCACCACCAGGGGCAACAATCAAATAGTCCACCGAAGCCGAAACCGAAGTATCGCCAGTCCGATTAATCGTAACAACTCCAGAACCACCATCAATAATAGGATCGGGAGACGAACCGTAAGAGAAGAAAGTCGGAGACACAGCATTAGAAATCCCTTGATATTCAATGTGCCGCACTAGGTAATCGGAACCATCGCTTTTGAAGGAGGTGGCGGCGTAGGCAGCGGTAGGGCTATCGTAGGCTTTGGTGGAGAACCGCAGTTCGTCAAAAGTAGCGCCGACCAGAGAGTCTCCTACTATCTGGAATTTGAAACTGCCATCGGTGCGATCGCCAATTACAGTCACTCCATCTGAAGACACAGTAATGGGTTTTGGAGCGCTCGGAGCGTTGAGGCGAGCGATCTTAAAATTGGTGGCCGGTACCCGAACCCCATTATTAAAGATTTGCAGGAAACCAACTTCATTGCCTTGATCGCCCAAACCAGGACTTGTTTTGGGACTCAATGCACTGAGGTCGATCGTTGTGCTAGTGATGTCTTGGTTATCTGCCCATTTCACCTTCAGCGTCTGAGATTGATTGGTGTTGGGGTTATGGTTGATTTCAGCCCGAATTTTATTGGCGTCGGTGAACCAACCATCATAAGAGGATGGGACACCAATACCACCGGTACTGCCGTAGCTCAACCAGCTTTTAGGGTTTTCGTTGCTTGCTAAGGTGAGGTTGCTGATGACATTCGGGTTAAGGTAGTCAGTTTCCACGCCATCAAAAGCTATCCCAGACAGTTTGATGCCTTGATTCTGGGCGGCATTCGGCCATTGTGCGATCAGGTCACTGACACTGCTGTAATTATTGGTTTGACCCAAAGAACCAGTAAGAGGCGGCGTAACTGTAGGGTTAAATTCGTAAGCGCCAATATCAACGATTGCACTTCCGTTATTATCACCATCTTGAGGGCGGCTCGCACCGCGCTGATCCGCAGCCGGCGCGCCCACACCAGTACCAGTATCAATTGCCGGACTTCCTACTAGCAGCGGCAGCACAAAAGCGCCGTTAATATTTTGCAAAGAGCCGAGTAAGGGGTCTGCGATCGTCACATTTGCCGTAACATTACTATCATTAGGATCTCCCACCGTCAGTTTAGCGGGGAATTGAAGATTGTTTCCCCCATCAATTAGCTCCCGTCCAGTGTGCTGCCTATTTTTAAAAGGATTACTTGCCGTATTCCTATCAAAAATTGAATTCTTGACAGTAATTGGCGATTTCACAGCATCGTTAAAAGTAGCAATACCTCCCGAATATTCTCCAGCGGTATTTTTAGCAAAAGTCGAATTGACGATATTAGTCGAAAAAAAATCTCTGTTGCCAGCAACCATTCCCCCGCCCTGCTTAGCAGCACTGTTGCCGGAAAAGGTACTGTTGACAATGCTGACATTTCCATTTTCTCCGAACCACAAACCGCCGCCGTTATCTTCAGCTTTATTGTTAGCGAACGTACAGTTTGTCACGGTCAAATCGACGTTGCCGTGGCGGACGCCGCCGCCGGAGCCTCCAGTACCTGATAAATTCTTTACGGCTTGGTTATTAATAAAGGTGCTATTTTCCAAAACCACTTTATCTTGCAAATAACCAAACAAAAAGGCTGCGCCTCCTTCTCCCGAGCCGATATTGCCGTCAAAAATGCTGTTGCGGATAGCAATATTTCCGGCAACGGGGCCGGGGGTTGCATTGGGACCCGAAGCATTAGCGCCATCGACGTAAACTGCCCCACCAACGCCTTTATCTGTGCGGTTGCCTGTAAATTTAGAGTTTTCGATCGTCATGCTGCCCAACAGGTTATTAACAGCACCGCCGTAGCTGCCTTTGTTGTTGGTAAATTCGCTATCTTTGATAGTCAGAACGCCCCCGCTTTTGGTTGCGATCGCACCGCCACCGCGTTCGGTATTGTTAGCTAAAGAACCGTCATTGCCGCTAAACTTGCTGTTAATTACATTTGTCGTGCTGCGGAAACCCGTGTAAATGCCGCCACCAAAACCGGCAACATTATTATTGACTTGGCAATTTTCTAAAGTTAAAGTGCTGCTACCTCCTGTTTGAATGCCACCACCGGCGCTAGTTGCCTCATTATTCGGATCGATTCCAGAAACTTTGCCGTTGGCAACAATCAGGTTTTTTATAGTAGCATTGGTCGAACCTCCTATGCGGATTACCCGCGAAGTATTGTTGCCGCTGATGGTTAAACCGGGTGCTGCGGCGCCGTCAATGGTGATGTTTTTGCCAGCGGGAATATCGAGTTGACCGCTGGTGAGAGTAATGGTTTGGCTGGCTAAACCTGGAGCGAAGGTAATGATATCGCCGGCAACAGCGGTGGCGATCGCAGCCCTTAATGAACCGGGCCCGCTATCGCTATTGTTGGCTACTACGATCGTAGCTAAATTACCTTGGTAACTTGCCATAGCCTCTGGGTGCAAGGCTAAGGGAGATTCAATTTGACCCCTAGCAAATTCTAAATTCCAGTCGCCGCCGCGGCCGGTTGTGTTGGTGGATGCCGCAACGTCAGCCCCGGTTAATTCACTGAATCTATCGACGAAATTAGCACCTGTACCGCCTGCTACATCGCAGCCGTACAGCATGATGTCTGCTTGTGGGGCTAGTGAAGTTTGCCACTTTTCCAACTGGCTTTTGTATTGCTCTATGTTCTCTGAACCCAGAGCGGTATTGCCTAATTGTAGGCTG